>CAVVZW010000196.1:0-19223 GCA_963752265.1 uncultured Alphaproteobacteria bacterium | reverse complement strand
CATGTATTGCTAACGATTTCATGACCTCGTTTTACGCCAAAACGCCATCATCCTTCTTGGTCGAGTGCGGCTGGGGCGGACGGGAGCTCGACCTGCCAACGTGGCAACCGGTCGAGATGCATCACGGCCCGAGCCTGTGGGGCCACGAGCGCGTGTGGCTTTCGGAAAAGGACCGCGAAAAAGCACGCGAGATGCGAATGCGCGCGGCCTCGGAAGGCCTGCGCGCACCGGTGCAGGTGATGGATGGCAACTACCATCTGATGTCGGGCACGTGCGCGTGGTGGGACGGGGTAAAATTATAAAGCGCCGGCGCTGTCCCTCATGGTGAGGAGGCGCGAAGCGCCGTCTCGAACCATGCGGCCAGCAAGGGGCCTCATCCCTCGAGACGCTTGCACATGCAAGCTCCTCACAGGATGAGGAATTTCCCGCTACCCCAGATGCTTGTGAAAGAAATCCGTCGCCCTGCCCCAGGCCAGTTCAGCCGCCTGGCGATCGTGCACCGACATACGCTGTTCGTTGACGAAGGCGTGGTCCGCGTCATAGCGGAACAGCTCAAGCGACTTGCCGGCTTCCTTCATGGCTTTCTCAAAGCCATCGACCAGTTGCGGCGTACACCAGTCGTCCTTGTTGGCGAAATGCGCCTGCAAGGGAATCTTCACGTCCGAAGGTTTCGCCGCAGCCTCCGGCGGAATGCCGTAGAACACCACGCCCGCGGTCAATTCGGAAATTTTGGTGGCGCCGATAATCGTGACCGCGCCGCCGAGACAAAAGCCGGTGAGGCCGACCTTGGCGCCGTTGCGCGCCAGATACTGCGCGGCGCCGCGGACCGTTTGCGTCGTCGCATCCATGAAATCGAGCGAGTTCATCTCTTTGCCGGCGGCGTCCGTGTCGTGATACGGCACGACCTTGCCCTTGTAGAGGTCGGGCGCCAGCGCATCGAAACCGGCCACCGCAAAACGATCGCACAATCCCTTGATCTGGTCCTGAAGCCCCCACCATTCCTGGATCACGACGACGCCGGGAGCGTTCCCCTTGGCGGCATTGGCGAGATACCCGTGGGCTTCCTTGCCGTCAGGCCGTTTGAACGAGATGCTGGTGCCCATGTTTCCTCCAGTAATTTTTGAAGTGCCCCTCGCTTCTATTTAGTCCACCGTCTCGCCAATAAGCAATTCAGTACTCCGTCATCGCGCACTCAACAAAAAAGCCCCCAAAGGGGCTTTTTCTACACTCGTCATGAGACGCTGACATCAGTGCGCGTCGGCCCAGACCTTCTTCTTGGTGAAGTACATCAGGAACGCGAAGATGATCAGGAACACGAACACCTGCAGGCCTAGGTGCTTGCGCGCCTCCATCTGCGGCTCTGCCGCCCACGTCAGGAACGTGGCGATGTCGTGGGCATATTGCGGAAGCGTCGCCGGCGAACCATCGTCAAACGTCACCTGCCCATCGGTGAGAGGTTGCGGCATCTTGATGGCATGGCCGGGGAAATACTTGTTGTAGTAGGTGCCTTCCGGCAGGTCTACGCCGGCCGGCTTCTTCTGATAGCCCTGCAGGACCGCCGACACATAGTTCGGCCCTTGTTCCTGGAACTGGGTGAAAAAATCAAAGATGAACCGGGGGAAACCGCGCTCATAGGAACGGGCTTTTGCGATCAGCGAAAGGTCCGGCGGTAGGCCGCCGCCATTGGCCGCACGCGCCGCCTGCTCGTTCGGGAATGGCGAGGGGAAGTAGTCGGCGGGCCGTCCCGGCCGGTCGAACATGTCGCCAGCGTCGTTCGGGCCATCCTTGATCTTGTAGTCAGACGCGAATGCTGCCGCCTGCGCCACCGAATAGCCGGGACCACCGGGATCGGCGAGATTGCGGAACGCGATGTAGGACAGTGCGTGGCAGTTGGAGCAGACTTCCTTGTAGATCTTCAATCCGCGCTGCAACGAGCCGCGGTCGTACTTTCCGAACGGACCGGCAAACGACCATGTTTGCGACGGCGGCACGTCCTGCTCCTCAGCCCGCGCATTCTGCGCGCTGCCGGCGAGAAGGCCGCCAGCGACGACAAACGCGACCACGACCGAGGCCGCCTTCTTGCCGTACTTGGCGAGCACGTCGTCGGCGATCGAATTGGGAACCGGCCGCGGCGTTTCGATCCGGGACAATAGCGGCAGCAGGATCAGGAAATATCCGAAATAACAGACGGTGAGGATACGTCCGGCGATGACATAGATGCCTTCCGGCGGCTGCGCGCCGAGATAGCCGAGCAGCACGCAGACCACGACAAAGATCCAGAAGAACTGCTTGGCCAGCGGCCGATACTTCGACGAACGCGTCTTGGCGGTATCGAGCCAGGGCAGGAACGCCAGCACGACGATTGCCGAGAACATCGCGATGACGCCGGCGAGCTTGTTCGGGATCGAACGCAGGATCGCGTAGAACGGCAGGTAATACCATTCGGGCACGATATGCGCCGGTGTCACGCCGGGGTTGGCCGGAATGTAATTGTCGGCATCGCCGAGATAGTTCGGCATGTAGAAAATGAACCAGGCGTAGAAGATCAGGAAGCAGGAAACGCCGAACATGTCCTTGATGGTCGCGTAAGGCGTGAACGGCACCGTATCCTTTTCCGTCTTGGCCTCGACGCCGGCCGGATTGTTCTGACCCGCGACATGCAGCGCCCAGACGTGCAGCACCACGACGCCCGCGATCAGGAACGGCAGCAGATAGTGCAGCGAGAAGAACCGGTTCAGTGTCGGGTTACCAACGGAGTAGCCGCCCCAGAGCAGCGTCACGATGCTGTCGCCGACATAGGGAATGGCGGAGAAGAGATTGGTGATGACGGTGGCGCCCCAGAAGCTCATCTGGCCCCACGGCAGCACGTAGCCCATGAAGCCGGTCGCCATCATCAGGAGATAAATGATGACGCCGAGAATCCAGAGCACCTCGCGCGGCTCCTTGTACGACCCGTAATAGAGGCCGCGGAACATGTGGACGTAGACGGCCAAGAAGAACATCGACGCGCCGGCCGCGTGCATGTTGCGGAGCAGCCAGCCGTAGTTCACGTCGCGGACGATCGCTTCAACCGAGCGGAAGGCAAGATCGGCGTTCGGCGTGTAATGCATCGCCAGGATCACGCCGGTCAGGATTTGCAGTCCCAGCATCATCGAGAGGATGGCGCCGAAGGTCCACCAGTAGTTGAGGTTGCGTGGCGTCGGATAGGCCACGAAGGAGGAATGGACGAGACCGAAAATTGGAAGGCGCCGTTCAATCCATTTGATGACGGGATTGGTCGGCTGGAAGTCGGATGGTCCGCTCATGATGCGATCCCTAGGGAAGTAAGACGACGCGACAGGCGTTATGGTCCCGGACGGTTGGCGTCCGAGGCCTTAGCCGATCTGGATTTTGGTGTCGGAAACGAATTGATAGGGCGGGATGGGCAAATTTGCCGGCGCCGGTCCCTGGCGAATACGACCCGAGGCGTCGTATTGCGAACCGTGGCAGGGGCAGAAGAAGCCGTCGTAATTGCCCTCGTGTGCAATCGGAATGCAGCCAAGATGGGTGCAGATGCCAATCACGACCAGCCACTGGTCGTGGCCTTCCTTGACCCGGGATTGGTCGGTCGCCGGATCAGGCAGGCTTGAGATCTGCACGCTGCGGGCCTCGTCGACCTGCTTCTTGGTGCGGTTCATGATGTAAATCGGCTTGCCTCGCCAGAACACCTTGATGTCCTGCCCGGAGGCGATCGGCGTCAGATCGACTTCGATCGGCGCACCGGCCGCGATGGTCGAGGCGTCCGGATTCATCTGGGAAACGAACGGCCAGAGTGCGGCCACCCCACCGACAGCGGCGGCGGCCCCGGTTGCAACGAAAAGGAAATCACGGCGTGTCGGATGCTCCGCCGAAGACGCTGTCGTCACGATTCCAAACCCTTTCATAAGCTGCGACCGGCTGAACCGCCCCGGAAAAGCTGACCGGAGGGCTGCCGGCGCCCGCGACCCCCGCGGCGGCAGAAAGACCGCCTTTTTCCGACCCCATCGGCAAAAGTAACAGTCCAGAATCGTTCTATTGGCACCCTTGCCGTAAGAGCGCAAGCCCGCTATCGGCTGCCCCGCGTGCAATGCACTAATTCCGCGCAGCACCGCGTTTTTTCGCATATCCCCGGCGGTGGTCCACCCCTGTGGAATGGATGTGACATCGCCCAGCCGGGACGCCAATGTTGGAATCATGCAGATCGCGCTTTACCAGCCCGACATCCCCCAGAATGCCGGTACCATTCTCAGGCTCTGTGCCTGCATGGACGTGGCCGCCCATATCATCGAGCCCGCGGGCTTTGCGATATCTGACCGGCATTTTCGCCGTGCCGGGATGGACTATCTCGACCAGTTGAACTGGACCCGCCACGATTCCTGGACCAGATTCGAGGAATGGCGAAGGCCCGCGGGTTACCGGCTCCTGCTGTTCACGACCAAGGGCGCCACGCCATATCTTGATTTTCGCTATCAGGCGTCGGACATCTTGTTATTGGGGCGGGAATCCGCGGGCGTACCCGAAGCGGTTGCAGAAGCCGCCGATGCGCGGCTGGTGATCCCGATCAAGCAGGGCTTGCGCTCGCTCAACGTCGCGACGGCGGCCGCCATCGCACTCGGCGAGGCGCTTCGGCAAACCGGCGCCGGGAAGCCAGGTTAGGGCAGTTCGGATTTGAGGCACATCCTCCATGGATATTTCCAAGCTCGATGACCACAAGGCCCGTGCCAAAGCCTGGTTCGAGTCCTTGCGCGACGACATCTGCGCCGCGTTCGAACGGCTAGAAGACGACGCCTCGGCGGCGCTTTATTCAGGCAAAGCCGGCCGTTTCGTCCGCACACCCTGGGACCGTACCGACCACACGGGCAAACCGGGCGGCGGCGGAGTCGCAAGCCTGATGCACGGGCGGCTGTTCGAGAAAGTGGGCGTGCACTGTTCGACCGTTCACGGTGAATTTGCCCCCGAGTTTCGCGCGCAGATTCCGGGAACGACTGAGGATCCCGCCTTCTGGGCGTCCGGCATTTCGGTGATCGCCCACTTACGCAATCCGCATATACCCGCGGTCCATATGAACACGCGCTTTATCGTAACGACGAAGGCCTGGTTTGGCGGCGGCTCGGACCTGACGCCGGTCTTGAATCGCCGGCGTACCCAGGAAGATCCGGATACGGTGGCCTTCCATGCCGCCATGAAAGCCGCCTGTGATGGGCACGGGACAATCGCGCCTTATGACAAATACAAGAAATGGTGCGACGAGTATTTCTATCTGCCCCATCGCAAGGAGCCTCGCGGCATCGGCGGCATCTTTTACGACCACCACGATTCCGGCGGCTGGGACGCCGATTTCGCGTTCACGCAAGACGTCGGCCGCGCCTTCCTGAAAATTTATCCCGACCTTGTTCGGCGCAATTTCGCAACGCCGTGGACCGAAGCCGACCGCGAAGAGCAACTGATCCGGCGCGGCCGCTATGTCGAATTCAATCTGCTGTACGACCGCGGCACCATTTTCGGCCTGAAGACTGGCGGCAATGTCGATTCGATCCTGTCATCGATGCCGCCGGAAGTGAAATGGCCGTAGGCAAAGCCGCCGTCATTCCGGGCAATGCCATTCCGGGTCCGCGAAAGGATTAAGGGCCGTTGATCGAAAAGAGCTTTTCAGGCGTACGGCAGCAAACCTCTCTCGAGCTTTTAAGCTTCTATGTCCTTTGGTTCGGCTGTGAAATCGGGGGCTTTTGTGCTATAAAGTCCATCATGAAACGCGATGAGATCATCGAGAAGCTCAGGGAGCGCGAGGCCGACTTGCGGGCGCAAGGCGTTGCCCATGCCGCGCTGTTTGGTTCCGTCGCGCGTGGTGACGACCGTCCTGACAGTGATATTGACATCTTGGTCGATCTTGACCCGGCAATCGTCGTGACGGTTTTCGATTATGCTGGCGTGAAAGAGTTTATCGCCGATATGTTCGACCATCCCGTCGATGTCGTCAGCCGCGAAAGTCTCAAGCGGCGAGCCCGACCCAAGGCTACGGCCGAAGCGATCTATGCTTTCTGAAACCGACAGCGATAGCCTGTCGGATATCCTCCTCAATATCGATCTTGCAATTTCCTTTGCCCAGGGGTTCGACTACGAGCGCTTCCTGGCGGATATGCGAACGTTTTACGCGATCACGCGCTGCCTTGAGATCATCTCGGAGGCGTCGCGCCGCCTGTCTCCCGACATAAAGGCGCGCCACCCCGACATCCCTTGGCGCAAGGTGTCCGGCTCCGGCAACATATACCGGCACGATTACGAGGACGTGGCGCATCGCCTTGTATGGGGCACTGTGCATGAGTTTTTGCCGGCGCTGCGGGCTGTGGCCCAAGCCGAGCTTGCGGCCGGTGAGTGATCGACAATCGGGCTAGTGCCGACGCAACATCCCGGCGACGACAGCGTTGACGTCAAATCAAATGCCGCACCGCCGCCGACATCATCACTAGCCCACCGACGATCACGGCGGCATCGAGAATGGCGGTGTGGACGTGCACCGGCATCCGCTCGACAAAGTTCCGCGCAAAAAAGGCACCGGGCAGCGCGATGGCACCGATCAGAAGCGCAAAGGCGATCACTTGGGCAGTGACAACGCCGGCGAAGCCAAACACCGAAATCTTGATGATGCCGGTAGAGAGCGAAATCACGGCGTCGGTCGCAATCACGGCCGCCCCTTCAAGTCCGGAGGCCATCAGAAGCGATAGCAAAATCACACCCGAGCCCGCCGTGCCGCCGACGACCACGCCGTAAGCGACCGCGCTGAACCCTAATCCAGCTTCGCCGATCCGCAATTGCCGCCGTCTTGCGAAGCGACGGAGCGGAACACTCAAAATCAGCATGGCGCCGATCACCATCGCCGCCCCCGCGCCGGTCAGCATCGTGTAGCCATAGGCGCCGAGCGCGGTCGTCAGCGCCGATGCCGGGATCACAATGCAGGCGCGGCGGCGATCGAGGTGCCGCCGATAGGCCGTGGCGCGGCTGAGATTGGAGAAGATGGCGGAGATCGCGATGATCGGCACTACCGGCTCGGCGCCAATCAGAGGCACCAGAACGAGCGGCATCAACGCGCCGGTGCCGTAACCGGCCACGCCTCCGATGACAGAGGCAAACAGGGCGACGCAGGCGACCAGTATCAGTTGAGCGAGCGAAATGTCTGCAAAGCCGGCAAGTAGATTCACGGCTTGAGCGTCACGATCTGGATTCGCGGGAAAACCGCGCCGCAGTTTGATCAACAATGGCGTCGAGTGCGGGCTGATCGAGCGGGAATTCCGCCGCAAGCCACGCATCCTCCGCCAGCGCCAGCGCCTGCCCGAGTTCGGGGCCCTGAGCTATTCCGCGGGCAATGAAATTGGCCGCATGAAGCGGAAACTTCGGCGCGGTCCAGCGGGACGGCAGGCTTGCGAGTTCTCGCCACGTCGCAGTGTCGGCAGCATCGCCCGAGCGTGCCCAGGCTAATAACAGTCGGTCGCGATAACGCTCTTCGCCAAGGCGATAGAGCCTGCGCCGCGCCCTCGCCTCGTCCATGCCGGCGAGCCGCCACCAGCGATGGCCCATGGAATCCAGCATTTTCGTCTCGGCGTTGGTCAACCTCAGGCGCGTCGCTACGCGTTTGGCATCCTCGGTGACAGCGACCGCAAGCGCGCCCAGACGCCGGATCGGATCGGGAACAAGACCTGACGCCTGTTCGATCGAAATGAGGGCCGCGAACGGCCCGGTATAGGCTACGCCGCCGAAGATCGGCAGCAACAAGCCGCCCTCCACCATCGCATCGACGCTGCCTGCCGCGCCTCCGGCAACCATCAGCTTGAGAATTTCGACGCGTATGCGCTCCGCCGAAAGATTCGCAAGACCCGCTCGCCCCGCGATACAGGCGAGATATCCGGCACGATCCACTTCGCCAACGCCGTAAGCGGCGTGAATGCGGAAGAAGCGGAGGATGCGCAAATAATCTTCAGCAATCCGCCTCGAAGGCTCGCCGATGAAATGCACGCGCCGGGCCGCGATGTCTTCGAGACCGCCGACATGGTCGTGAATGAACCCTTCCGCATCGACCGACAGGCCGTTGATGGTGAAGTCGCGCCGCTCGGCGTCGCGCACCCAATCACGGCCAAACGCGACCTTCGCCTTCCGGCCGAAGGTCTCGGTATCCTCGCGCAGCGTTGTGACCTCGAAGGGGTGCGCGTCGATCACCAGCGTCACCGTGCCGTGCTCGATGCCGGTCGGCACGCTCTTGATGCCGGCGGCCCTGGCGCGGCGGATGACTTCATCCGGCAAAGCCGTGGTCGCGATGTCGATATCGCCGATCGGGAGATCAAGCAGCGCGTTGCGCACGGCGCCACCGACCACGCGCGCTTCTTCGCCATCGGCGTTGAGCAGTTTGAGCACCCGGGCGGCGAGGCCTGTTTTCAGCCACGGCGCTTGATCGAGTCGCCGTACGCTGCTCATTTCTCCACCCCGGGAACGAGCCTGCCCTTGTCCAGGTGCGCCGGAAAGTAGGTCGAGTTCGGTGGAGCACCGGAGAACTGGGCCAACAAGATCAGGCTGAGCACGACGAGCAGCAGCGAACCAACCAGCAATCTTCCGACAATGATCACCGGCCAGGATGAGCGCGTCATCAATTCCGAACGGCTGGCGGCCAGAAACGAAGCATAGACCGCGAACGGGATCAGAAAGATTCCGATCTCGGTGAGAACCCGAATCATGGGGCGACGATCCGTTCGTACAGCACGCGAAGGATTCCGGCTGTGGCGCCCCAGATATAGCGCTCGCCGTAGGGCATGGCGTAGTAAAAACGTTCTACGCCGCGGAATTCTTTGCTTTGAAGCTGATGGTTCGCCGGATTCATCAGAAACGCCAGCGGGACCTCGAAGACATCGTCGACTTCGGCCGGACTGATGCGCAGCGTGAAGCCGGGCCTGATCTTGGCGACCGTCGGCAGGATGCGAAATCCGAAGCTGGTTCCGTAGAGGTCGAGGTAGCCGATCGGATCGATGAACTCGCGCGTGAGGCCGACTTCCTCTTCCGCCTCGCGCAACGCGGCATCAAGCGGGGAAGTATCGGTCGGGTCGATCTTGCCACCCGGAAAAGAAATCTGCCCGGCGTGTTCGTTCAGATGGGCGGAGCGCTGGGTCAATAACACCGTTGGCTGTGGACGATCGACGACCGGAATCAATACCGCGGCGGGGCGGATCGGCTGTTCGCGCGCGAGAATCGACAGCATGTGGTCGGTGCCCTGATCGCCGCTGGCGGGAATGAGATTGGGATCGGTCAGGCCGGGGGGAGTTTCAAAGCGCAGCCGCGCCCGCGCCCGATCGAAAAACTCCGCCGAACTGAATGCGGCGGGATCGTTCTCCGCCATCGCCTCGCTCAAGTTTCGCCCCTTACTTCCTTCGCATCCGCCATCGCAAAGAATGCGCCGGCCGATGCGACCCCGAACATCTGGCGACCATCGACCATCCGCTCCTCGCCCATGTCAACCAGATCATAATAGAGCGCGCGCGTGACTTTTGCCCACAAGTCGGCGCGGACATGGAGATAAGGCGTCAGCCCGCCCTCGGCGGAGGCCTCAAAACGCAGCCGATGCGCGCCGTCGCAATCCACCCAGTCGTCCACATTGGTGCGAAAGCGCAAACACCGGCCTTCCTCGCGTTGCTCCTTGAGCATCTCGACGGCCAGAAACGGCGCATCGTCGACACGGATGCCGACTTTTTCAACCGGCGTCACAAGGAAGTGCTTACCATCTTCGCGCTTGAGGACCGTTGAAAACAGCCGGACCAAGGCTGGCCGGCCGATCGGCGTGCCCATATAGTACCAGGTGCCGTCGGACGCGATTCGCATATCGAGATCGCCACAAAAGGGCGGATTCCACAGATGCACCGGAGGCAGGCCTTTTCCGGCCGCGCTGGCGTCTGCTGCGTTTTTTGCCGCCGCTGTGAGACCTTCAAGACCTTGAGCCGGTTCCTGCCCTTGCTTCGCCATGGTTTGCCGTGAGTTTGAGCGCCCCGTATTGGAACGCTTGAAGGGATGCTTGGTTTGGCACGATTGGTGCAAGCTACCAAATCATCGCGGCGTGCGTTTGAACGAATTCGGCCGTATTTCCCCTCGCCAAGTCGCCACAACGTGATGTCGTTCATACCCCGAAATGCCGATAATGTGGGGATAGTTTAATTCAACGAATACACGACCTTCGCGTGAGTTTAGCATAGGCTCGGCGAAATCGGCTGAGGTTTGAGGAGAACGGAATGGCAGACACGGTCGGTTCAAGCAGCGTCGAGAAACTCGAGGACGTCGTCGTTCGTTCGGCCGAGCAAGTCGCAGCGCAAATCCGCGGTGCGAAGGAAGCGATTTCCACCGTTATTTTCGGCCAGGACCGAGTCATCGAAAATACACTCGTGACGATCCTGTCAGGCGGCCACGCCCTTCTGATCGGCGTGCCCGGCCTTGCCAAGACCAAACTGGTCGAGACGTTGGGCATTACGCTCGGACTTGATGCCAAGCGCATCCAGTTCACGCCGGACCTGATGCCGTCGGACATCCTGGGTGCGGAGGTGCTGGACGAGAGCAATTCCGGCAAGCGCTCGTTCCGCTTCATCGCAGGCCCCGTGTTCGCGCAACTTTTGATGGCCGACGAAATCAACCGCGCCAGCCCCCGCACCCAATCGGCGCTGCTTCAGGCCATGCAGGAACAGCACATCACGGTTGCGGGCGCTCGCCACGATTTGCCAAAACCTTTCCACGTGCTCGCGACGCAAAACCCGCTCGAACAGGAAGGCACCTATCCGTTGCCGGAAGCGCAGCTTGACCGCTTCCTGATGGAAATCGACGTCGATTATCCTGACCGCGATGCTGAACGGCGAATCCTGTTTGAAACCACGGGCGCCGAGGAGACCCTGGCGAAAGCGGCAATGAATGCCGAAACACTGCTCACTGCGCAGCGCCTGGTGCGGCGGCTGCCCGTTGGAGATTTGGTTGTCGAGGCGATCCTGTCGTTGGTGCGTTCGGCACGCCCCGGCCCCGAAGGCGGCGAGGCCGGCAAACTGATCGCCTGGGGACCAGGCCCCCGCGCCAGCCAGTCGCTGATGCTCGCCGTACGCGCGCGCGCCCTTCTTGATGGTCGTCTGTCGCCATCCGTCGACGACGTGCTCGATCTCGCCGAGCCAATCCTCAAACACCGCATGGCGCTGACTTTCTCGGCCCGGGCCGAGGGGCGCACCATTGCCGACGTCATCAAACAGTTGAAGACGCGGATCGGCTGATGGCTGTAGCCACCGGGCACGCCGCAAAAGAGACAGTAGCGATCCGGCGTGCCGACGGCGAAAGCCGTACGCTCGCATCCTCGCTGCCACGTCTTGTGCTGGAAGCCCGGCGGATCGCAGCCAACGTCATTCACGGCCTGCATGGACGGCGGCGCGCCGGCGCCGGTGAAAGCTTCTGGCAATATCGCCGTTTCGTTTCCGGTGAACCCGCCCAGCGCGTCGACTGGCGTCGCTCGGCGCGCGACGATCATCTCTATGTCCGAGAGCAGGAGTGGGAGGCCGCGCACACCGTGTGGCTGTGGCCTGACCGTTCGCCGTCGATGGCCTTTGCATCGAGAGATGCGCGCGATAGCAAATTGGAGCGCACGCTGATCGTGACCTTTGCGTTGGCCGAGCTTCTGGTCGAGGGCGGCGAACGAGTCGGCATTCCCGGCCTCGTCAGCCCAACGTCAAGCCGCAACATCATCGACAAGATGGCGCAGGCGATGCTGCACGACGACGCAGCCCGCCTCAGCCTGCCGCCGTCCTTTGTGCCGTCGCCGCTTTCCGAAATCGTCGTGCTGTCGGATTTCTGGTCGCCGATATCAGAGATTCGCACCATGCTTGCGGGACTTTCGGCGTCCGGCGCGCACGGCGCGCTGATCCAGGTCGTCGATCCCGCGGAAGAAACCTTTCCCTATTCGGGGCGCGTCGAATTTGTCGAACCGGAAGGTGGCAACGTCATTGTCGCGGGCCGGGCGGAAAGCTGGGCGAGCGATTATGTCGCCCGGCTCGCGCTTCACCGCGAACAGATTCGTATCGAGACCGCGAAGCTCGACTGGCTGTTTTCGACTTACACCACCAGCCGTTCGGCGGCCGAGCTGCTGCTGTTTCTGCATTCGGGCATGATGGTGAGCAAGGCAAGCGCGCGCGGCGTAACAGTCAAAGCGGGGCGCAGCGCATGATCGGTAGCCTCCCGCTTTCCTTTGCCGAGCCGATGCTGTTGCTCGGTCTCTTGAGCCTGCCCGTGCTGTGGTGGCTGTTGCGGGTGATGCCGCCGCGGCCACGGCGCATCGAGTTCCCGCCGACGCGGCTGTTGTTCGACATTGCGCCAAAGGAGGAGACCCCTTCGCGCACGCCCTGGTGGTTGACCGCATTACGGCTGGCCGCCGCGGCGCTGATCATTCTGGCCGCCGCAGGACCGATCTGGAATCCGCCCGCCGGCGCCTCGATCTCGCGCGCGCCGCTCGCCATCCTGATCGACGATGGCTGGAGCGCGGCCGCAAGTTGGGATGCCCGGATAAGAGCCGCGGACGAACTGATTTCGAATGCCGACAACGACCGCCGTGGCGTCGCTCTCGTCGCGCTCTCCGAGCCCACGCGGGACATCACGATCATGCCCGGCGGCACGGCGCGGGTCGCCTTACGTCAGCTTTCGCCCAAACCCTATTCGATCGAGCGCGTAGAAACCTTGGCGACCTTCGATCGTTTCCTGAAGGCGACCGGCGATTGCGAAATCGTCTGGCTGTCGGATGGCGTCGACAGCGGGCGCGGCGCGGATTTCCTCCAGGGCCTGGGCAAGCTCGCCGGCGATCGCACGGTTACCGTGTTCGAGGGCGGCACGCCGCCCGCGCTGGCGCTCGCGGCAGCCGAAAACGCGGCGGCAAAGATGACGGTGAAGGTGCTTCGCGCCGGCGGCGAACCAGGTGGAGGCATTGTGCGCGCACTTGACCAGAAGGGCTCGCCGATCGGGGAATCGCATTTTGCGTTTGCGCCGGGAGAGCGCGAGACCGAGGCTTCGTTCGATCTGCCTGTCGAACTTCGCAACGACATCGCGCGGCTCGAAATATCAGGCGAGCGCTCGGCGGGTGCCGTGCAACTGCTCGACAAACGATGGCGCCGCCGCGCTGTTGGCGTAGTCTCCGGATCAAGCAGCGATACCGCGCAGCCGCTTTTGGCATCGACATTCTATCTCACCCGCGCGCTCGCGCCGTTCGCCGACGTTCGCCAAGGTGATCGCGGCGCGCCACAGCAGGCAATCTCGCAATTTCTCGATCAGAAGCTGCCGATGATCGTGCTGGCGGATGTCGGCACCCTTTCGCCGGAAATTCGCGAACGCATCAATGCATGGATCGAGCACGGCGGCGTGCTGGTGCGCTTTGCCGGGCCTCGGCTGGCGCAAGCCGACGACGACCTCGTGCCGGTGAAACTGCGCCGCGGCGGCCGCAGTCTTGGCGGCAGCCTGACCTGGGAAAAGCCACAGCACCTCGCAGCTTTCGCACCCGATGGACCGTTCGCCGGGCTAGTGGCGCCCAAGGACATTACCGTCAACCGGCAGGTGCTGGCCGAACCGGACGCGGTGTTGCCGACAAAGAGCTGGGCATCGCTGGAAGACGGCACGCCGCTCGTCACCGGTGAGCGCCGCGGCAAGGGATTACTGGCGTTGTTTCACGTCAGCGCCGATATGCGCTGGTCTGATTTGCCGCTGTCCGGCTCCTTTGTTGAAATGCTGCGCAGGATCGTCGATGTTTCCGGCTATGCGTCGGGTCCGGCCGCAGACGCTGCGAGCGAGGCGAATATCGAAACGGTAGCCCCCTTGCGCATGCTCGATGGTTTTGGCGCGTTCGGGCCGCCGCCTTCGACCGCCAAACCTCTCGCCGCCAATTTCCGCGATCGGGCGACACTTGACCATCCGCCCGGATTTTACGGCCCTGCGGACGGACCGCTCGCTGTGAATACGCTGGCGGCGACGGACCGTGTCACTCCCCTTGATACATCAATCCTGAACGCGCGGCGGGCCAATTACACCAATTCGGAGCCGCGCGACCTGCGCGGGATGCTGCTGTCATCGTCGCTCGCTTTGTTCCTGATCGACGCGCTGATCGTCGCCCTTCTCGGCGGCGGAATCGCGAGCCTGTTGCGGCGGCGCGCCGCGCCGGCTGCTTTGTTGTTGGCACTGCTGTTGCCATTGGGCTTGTCATCACCGGCCAAAGCCAGCAGCGCTACCGATGACTTCGCGATCAAGGCCACCGCGCAAACCCGTCTCGCTTATGTGCAGACCGGCAATGCGGACGTCGATTCCATCGTCAAGGCTGGCCTGTTCGGTCTCACGCTGTTTCTCGCACAGCGCACGGCGCTCGAAGCCGGCGATCCCGTCGGCGTTGATCCGGCGCACGACGAACTCGCGTTTTTCCCGCTGATCTACTGGCCGGTGGTGCCGGGCGCGCCGAAACCGCCGCAGGAGGCCATCGACAAAATCGACGCCTATATGAAGCAGGGCGGCACGGTGCTGTTCGATACCCGCGATGCGATCGAGGCGCTGCCAGGTGACAACGGCGCATCGCAAACGCCGGGCATGCAGACGCTGCGGGAGATTCTTTCCTCGCTCGATGTTCCCGAACTCGAACCGGTGCCGCGCGAGCACGTGCTCACCAAGACATTTTATCTCTTGCGCGATTTTCCCGGCCGTTTCGACACCGGCCAGACCTGGGTCGAAACACTGCCGCGCGATGAAGATGAGGACGCCGCCTCGCATCCGGCCCGCGGCGGCGACGGGGTCTCACCCATCATCATCACGTCAAACGATCTGGTCGGTGCCTGGGCGATCCGGCCCGACGGACAACCGATGCTGCCGGTGGCGCAGCGCCAGCGCGAATTTGCCTTCCGCGCCGGCGTCAACATCGTGATGTACACGCTGACCGGAAACTACAAGGCCGACCAGGTCCACGCGCCAGCATTGATCGAGCGGTTGGGACAATGATGACCGCGGTCACGGACACGCCATGAACTACGGTATCGCGTTTACCCCGCTGATCCCCTCGCCCGTGCTCTGGACGGCGCTGGCTGCGATCGTCGTGATTGCGGCATTGCTGTTGCTGGCGCGCCCACGCGGCGCGTGGCTGAGGCTGCTGGCGCTGGGTCTGCTCCTGCTGGCGCTCGCCAATCCGTCGTTCACCCGCGAGGAACGCGAACCGCTGTCGTCGGTCGCCGCTGTCGTCGTCGACAAGAGTCCGAGCCAGAATTTTGGCGACCGCGCCAATGAGACCGCCCGAACGCAGCAGGCCCTGGTCGAGAGCTTGAAGAAAATCCCCGGCCTCGAAGTCCGCGTGGTCGAGGCCGGCCATGCCGATGGTGAAACGGACGGTACCAGACTGTTCGGCGCGGTGTCGTCGGCGCTCTCGGACGTGCCGGTCGATCGCGTCGCCGGCGCCTTCCTGATCACCGACGGACGGGTGCACGATATTCCGGCGAACGCCACCGCGCTCGGTTTCCAGGCGCCGCTCCATGCGCTGATCACCGGCCGCAAGGACGAACGTGACCGCCGGATTGCGATTTCGGCCGCTCCCCGCTTCGGTATTGTCGGACAGGTACAGACCATCACCTATCGGCTCGACGATCAGGGCGTCACCGGCCAGCGCGCCAAGGTCGTGGTGCGCGTCGATGGCGAAACAATCAACGAGCGCACCGTTGCCAGCGGCCAGACCGTCAATGTCGATATCGAGATCAAGCACGCCGGCCAGAACATCGTGGAGATCGAGGCTTCGCCTCTGGAGAATGAACTGACCCTCGTCAACAACCGCGCGGTGGTTGCGATCGACGGCGTGCGTGACAAACTCCGCGTTCTTCTGGTCTCTGGCGAGCCGCATTCCGGAGAACGCACCTGGCGCAACCTGCTGAAGTCCGACGCCAGCGTCGATCTCGTGCATTTCACGATTTTGCGGCCGCCTGAGAAACAGGACGGCACGCCGATCAACGAATTGTCGCTGATCGCGTTTCCGACGCGTGAGCTGTTTCAGCAGAAGATCAACGAATTCCAGTTGATCATCTTCGATCGTTACGCCCGCCAGGGCGTGCTCCCGATTGCCTATTTCGACAATATTGCACGCTATGTGCGCTCGGGCGGTGCGGTGCTGGTATCGGCCGGCCCCGACTACGCCTCGTCCACCAGCATCTGGCGCACACCGCTGGATTTGGTATTGCCGGCAGAGCCCGTCGGCGTCACCGAGAAGCCGTTCTATGCCGCGCTCAGCGACGTCGGCAAACGTCACCCGGTTACACGCGGCCTCGAAGGCTCGAGCAGCGATCCGCCGCATTGGAGCCGCTTCTTCCGCACGGTGGAGACCCGTAACGCCACCAGCCCGCCCGTGATGACAGGCGCGGACGGCAAGCCGCTGCTGTTGCTCTCGCGATTTGGTGAAGGCCGCGTCGCGTTGCTGTTGTCAGATCATATCTGGCTGTGGGCGCGCGGTTACGAAGGCGGCGGCCCGCATCTCGACCTGTTGCGGCGTATGTCGCACTGGCTGATGAAGCAGCCCGACCTCGACGAAGAAGCGTTGCATTTGCAAGTGCACGGCCATGATCTTGTCGTGCTGCGTCAGACCATGGCCGACAGCGTCGCGCCGGTAGCGGTGACCTCGCCATCGGGCGCCACGCGTGAGCTGACCTTGAGCGCCGGCGAGCCGGGCGTATGGACGGCGGCCATGCCGGCCGACGAGCTCGGCCTGTGGCAGGCGACCGACGGCACGCTGAAGGCGCTGATCAATGTCGGCCCGACCAATCCGAAGGAGTTTTCGGAAGTAACTTCAACCACCGAAACGCTGATGCCGCTGGCGCAGGCAACCGGAGGGGACGTGCGGCGCGTCGTCGACGGTTCCAGTATCGACCTTCCGCGTATCGTGCCGGTTCACGCTTCCAGCATTTTCCGCGGCGACGGCTGGATGGGCGTGAAAATACGCGATGCGAGTGTCGTCAGGGGCGTCGGCGTTTTGCCGGTCTTTGCCGGCCTGATCGGCTTGTTGCTGCTGCTCGGCGCATTCGCGGCGACCTGGTTGCGCGAAGGCCGCTGATCTCGCCTGGTCCGGTGGCCGCGGACCGGCGCGTCGGCTCGCACTCACAAATTGTTTTCCGGCACCAACTACGGTTGACATCCAAGCGTCGCGCTTGCGATGTTATATTGTAACGTCGAAGCCAGAGGGGTGTACTGGCTTTCGTCGCGGGGCGTTATCGACATGCAATGGGTCCGGTCGAATATCAGACTTGGAGCGCGCGCAGCGCTAGTTGCGCTCGTCGTCCAGCTTGCGTTTTCGTTCGGACACTTCCACGCGATCACGGCGCAAGCCGCGCCATCGATACAATCCACCCAACAGCAACCGGCGCCTGCTCCCGATTCGGATCAGCATCCGGATGATTTTTGCGCGATTTGTGCCGTTGTCGCTATGACGGGCACGGCGACGGCCGCAGCGCCGCCGGCTCTGCCGATCCCGCAAGCTTTCGAACTCACGCATCCGCCTACGGACGTAACATTCGTCCACGTCCGCTCCGCGCGCGCGGCGTTTCAATCACGCGCTCCTCCCCTCTCCTGACATCGATCGCTGAATGATCCCAGCGGGACGGCCAACATCGCGGCCGGTCCTCGCGCGGGAATGAATCGGAATCGGTCCGTCACATCGACGGCACGCGCTTAACTCTCCGGCTTCGTCAAGTACGACGTCTGGCAGCGCGTCTTGGGACCAGGACATGACATACTCTCTCAAAGGCATCCTTCTACTTTCCAGTTCGATATCGCTGCTGCTCGGCTCAAACGCCGCCGTTCTCGCGCAGACAGCGGACGCGCCGGCTCCCGGCAGCGCCCCGACGGCACTTCCGAGCATCGAGGTGGTGGCGCCAAAGCAAGCCGCCGCAAGGCCCAGGAAGCCAAAGCTAAATGCGGCTGCTCGAAATCCGGTGTCCCCGACGGGCGCGCAATCGAGGTCGGCATCGTCCGACACCCAACCCGCCTCACAGGCCGCGCAGCTTGCCGCCAAAACCGGCGTCTTCGATCAGGCGCGCGGCAATATCTTTACGACCGTCGGCACGACTTCCAATACGATCGGCCACGACACGATCCAAGATCTGCCGCAGGGCGCCAACCAATCGGTAGAACAGGTGCTGCTGCAGGCCCCCGGCGTCTCGCAGGATTCCGCGGCCAGCGGCTTGCTGCATATCCGCAACGATCACGCCAACGTCCAGTTCCGGATCAACGGGGTGCTGTTGCCTGACGGCGTCACCGGATTCGGCAGCATCTTTGACACCAGCTTCATCGGCAACATCTCATTGGTCACCGGCGCGCTACCGGCCGAGTACGGGCTGCGCACCACCGGCCTCGTCGATATCACGACCCGATCCGACCTCTTCAACAACAGCGGCAGCGTCGGTGCGTATGGCGGCAGTCATGGAACCATCACCCCCAGCATCGAATATGGCGGCACGTTCGGCAGCACCTGCCCCACGACAACGACAACGACGAGCACGCTGACCTACAAGGCGCCGCCCGCGGCCACCGACTGCTTTGCCGGCGTCCAATACTACTTCACCGGACGCTATACCCAGAACACGGTGGGCATCGAAAATCCGACGTCCGCTTACAACGCGATCCACGATTTCACGCAGCAGGACAGAGGCTTTGCCTATATGTCGGCCTTCGTAGACCCGACTACACGGGTCAGCCTGATCGCCGGAACCTCGTACAACAATTTTCAAATTCCCAATGTTCCCGGCGCGCCGATCGGAATGAGCGCAGCGCCGGTTACGAATGCATTCGGTGCGACCAGCTTCAATTCGGCGGCACTGAACGAAAACCAGGTCGAGAAGACCGAATTCAGCGTCGTGTCTGTGCAGAAGTCGGTCGACGGGTTCGACGGACAACTGTCCTATTTCACCCGCTACAACGAACTGCGCTTTACGCCAGATCCGATCGGCGATCTCCTGATCAACGGCATCGCCTCGGACGTCGGCCGCATTTCCACCACCAACGGCATTGCGGGCGACGGCTCCTACAAGCTCAACGATTCACATACGCTACGCGCTGGTTTCTCCGTCAGCGCGGAGCAGGCGACCGTCGAGAATACGTCGCTGGTTGAGCCTTGCATGACATGCGACGGAACCGACAATGGCGCGCCTGTCGGCATCACCGAC
>CAVVZW010000195.1:0-5498 GCA_963752265.1 uncultured Alphaproteobacteria bacterium | reverse complement strand
TGCCGGAACCGGCAGGTCGATGGTGAGGCCGCTCTGCCTCCGGATATGTTCGCGCAGGTTGCCGGGCTTGACCGCGTCGCCATCCCTGACGTCCACCGGCGCGATATAAGGTCCGACCGCGCCGACATCATCGGCGACCGCCTCAGCCAACAGCGCCCGCGCCTCGTCCGCGTTGCGCACGATGGCTGCTTCCGACAGGTCGGTCGACCAGCCGCTGGTGCCGTTGCGATAAATCACGACGCCGTCAGCGGTGCGATTGGCGGTGATGATCGATGGGCCGGTGATCTTGATCTTTTGTTGCAGCGGCGATGTCATTCGGCGGCGACCTGAAAAAAGGAGGCGAGTTGGGTGAGATCTCGATGGCGCGCGGGCGCAGAGTGCGCAACCACATCGCCAATGATGAGAACGGCGGGACCGCCGGCGACCTTTTCGACGAGATCGGGCAATTCATCAAGTGTCCCGATCGCGGCAGCCGCATCTTGCCGCGTGGCGCGTGCGAACACGCCTACAGGAGTTTGCGGTGACCGTCCGGCGGCCAGCAGGCCCGCCCGCACCGACGGCGCGGCCGTCATTCCCATGTAGACCACGATCGTCATCGCGATGTCGGTCAGGGTCGACCAATCGACAGCCTCGGCGTCCCTGGCCTTGTGTGCGGTGAGGAACGTGACGCGCAGCGCTTCGTTGCGGAAGGTGAGTGGCACTTCGAACTGGGCAGCAACGCCTAATCCAGCGGTAATTCCGGGAATGACCGAATAGGCGACATTCGCCTGCCGCAACGCCTCGATTTCCTCGCCACCGCGGCCAAAGATGAAGGGGTCGCCGCCCTTCAACCGCACCGCGCGCCGGCCGGCACGCGCCGCGTCGACCAACAGCTGGTTGATCGCGTCCTGGCCGATTCCGGGTTTGCCGACGCGCCGGCCAACAGCAATGCGGGCCGCGTCGCGGCGCGCGCGGCCGAGAATTTCGGGATTGACCAGTTCGTCATAGAAAATAACGTCGGCATCCTGCAACGCGCGCAGCGCCTTGATGGTGAGCAGATCCGGATCGCCCGGACCGGCGCCAACCAAAATGACGCTTCCCTCCGCTTTGCCCGACGGCAGGCCACCTGCGAACGCGGAAACGTCGCCGATACCCTTCAGCGCGCTCTCCGCCTCATCCTTGCGTCCGGCGAGGACCAGTGCGCCGATCGGACCGTCGACCACGCGTTCCCAGAAGCGGCGGCGTAGCGCAAATTCCGGGATCAGACCGTGGATCGCCTTGCGCGAGCGGCCGATGAAGTCCGCCAATTCGCCGATTCGCTCCGGCAGCATTGCTTCGATGCGTTCGCGCAGGCGTCGCGCCACCACAGGCGAAGCGCCGCCGGTGCCAACCGCGACCACGACATCGCCGCGATCGACGATGGCCGGAAAGATGAAAGTCGAATGTTCGAGGTCGTCCATCACATTGACAGGCAGACCCACCGCTCTGGCGCGTGCCGACATCGCCGCACCCGTGTCACCCGCACCTGCGCACAGTACGGCAACCACCCCATTCAATTCGGCTGTCAGCGGATCGCCCGCCGCGAACTCAACCCGCGCCGGTTCGACACCAAGGCCGGAGAGATCGTGGTTGCCATCGGTCGCATACCACCGCACATGCGCTCCCGCGGACGCAAGCAGGCGTAGCTTGGCGCGAGCGAGATCGCCCTCACCGACGAGCATCACCACGCCGCGTTGCAGATCGAGAAATACCGGCAGAAATCGCATGCTTTGCTCGTTTCCGGAACTTCCAGGTTGACTGGAATTATTTTCTATATATGTGTCATGCTGCACTCGCAAAGAGAAGATTATTTCTTCTCTTTGGCAACACAACTATAGAATTTTCGCTTCGCGAGGCCAAGGGTTCTTAGATGCATCTTCTCGACGACGGTTACGCGCAAGACAGGGTGCGACACGACCTTTCGGCCACCGCCCTCTCCGCCACTCAAAATTCAAGCCAGACGGCGTCTCAGGCCCCATCCATGGATCACCTCGACGCGCTCGAAGCCCAGAGCATCTACATTTTCCGTGAGGCTTTTGCGCGGTTGAAAAAGCTCGCGCTTCTGTGGTCGCTCGGAAAGGATTCCAACGTGATGATCTGGCTGGCGCGCAAGGCGTTTTTCGGACGGGTACCGTTTCCGGCTTTGCACGTCGACACCGGCAAAAAATTTCCCGAGATGTATGCCTTCCGCGAAACCTACGGCAAGGAATGGGGGCTCGATCTGAAGATAGAGCCCTGCCCGCCGATTGATGCAGTCGACCCGACGCTGCCGCCGGCCGCGCGATCGGCGGCGCGCAAGACCGAAGGGCTTAAATTGGCCCTCACCAAATACGGCTTTGACGGATTGATTGCCGGCATTCGCCGCGACGAGGAAGCAACCCGCGCCAAGGAGCGGGTGTTCTCGCCACGCGGCACCGAGGGCGGGTGGGACGTACGCGACCAGCCGCCGGAATTCTGGGACCAGTTCAACGCCTCGCCGCCGCCGGGCGCGCATTTGCGCATCCACCCCATCCTGCATTGGACCGAGGCCGATATCTGGGCCTATACGCAACGGGAAAACATCCCGATCATCCCGCTCTATCTCGCCAAAGGCGGCCAACGTTATCGTTCGCTGGGCGATGCCGACATCACCTTCCCGGTGAGCTCAAACGCCGCAAACATCGAGGAAATCCTGCTCGAACTCGAGCAGACCAAGGTGCCGGAGCGTGCGGGCCGTTCGCTCGACCATGAGACGGAGGACGCCTTCGAGCGGCTGCGCGTCGGCGGTTATCTTTAAGAAAAGTAAAGCGTTGAGTCCTTCCATGAACATGACCGTACCCGCCGCGCTATCGGCGATGCCGAACGGCACCACCCGTGCGCAGGTGCGCATCGTCATCGTCGGCCATGTCGATCACGGAAAATCGACGCTTGTGGGCCGGCTCCTGCACGAAACCGGCAGCCTGCCCGAAGGCAAGCTCGAGATGCTGAAAGCGGTCAGCGCCCGGCGGGGCATGCCGTTCGAGTGGTCATTCCTGCTCGACGCGCTGCAGACCGAGCGCGACCAGGGCATTACCATCGACACCACGCAGATCCGTTTCCGCACACGTTCGCGCGACGTGGTGCTGATCGACGCCCCCGGACACGCCGAGTTCCTGCGCAACATGATCACCGGCGCCTCGCAAGCCGATGGCGCGCTTCTGATCATCGACGCGCTGGAAGGCGTGCGCGACCAAACCAGGCGCCACGGCTATCTGCTGCACCTTCTGGGCGTCAAACAGGTCGCCGTCGTCGTCAACAAGATGGACCGCGTCGATTTCAACGAAACCCGATTTGCCGAGATCCGCGATGAGATTTCCGCGCATCTGACCGGCCTTGGCGTCACACCGCTTGCGGTCATTCCCATCTCCGCGCGTGACGGCGATGGCGTCGCGGCGTCGCAGCCGAATCCGCTGGTATCACGGCCCGACCGTGATCGATGCGCTCGACGCGCTCGAGCCCGCACAGCCGCCGGAGCAGCTTGCGCTGCGGCTGCCGGTTCAGGCGATCTACAAATTCGACGATCGCCGTATCGTCGCTGGCCGGATCGAATCCGGCAGTTGGCCAGTGCGATGAGATCGCCGTCATGCCCGCGGGAAAGATCGCGAAGATCAAGAGCGTCGAAAGCTGGCCCGTGACGCCGGTGAGGCATCCGACAGCGCGCCGGCCGCTCGGTCGGCATTACGCTCGACCGCGAGCTGTTTATCGAGCGTGGCGATATCATTGCGCATGCGGCTCGCTCCGCGCGACACGCGGCGGATCCACGCGCGCATTTTCTGGCTGCACGACAAGCCGCTGCGAAAGGCGAATCGATCCTGGTGCGGCTCGGCACAAGGGAAAGCCGCGCCACCGTCGTGGCGATCGACAAGGCGGTCGACCCCGGCGAACTGTCCAGCGTCGAGACCGCGTCGATCGCGCGCAACCATGTCGGCGAGATCGACATCGCGCTGGCGCAACCGTCGCCGCCGATCCCTATGCCGACAACCCCCGCACCGGACGCCTGGTGATCGAGGTCAATGGCCGCATCGCCGGCGGCGGCCTGGTGCTTCGGTCAATTCCGGACAGCGCGCGATTCCCGTCGACATCGTGCCGGTGGAATCGGCGCTACGCGTCGACGAACGCTCGGCGCGCTATCGCCACAACGGCGCGGTGATCTGGCTGACCGGTCTGCCCGGTTCCGGGAAATCGACTTTGGCGAAGGCGCTGGAGCGGCGGCTGTTCGGCAATGGCGGCTCGCCGGTGCTGCTCGACGGCGACACGCTGCGCGCCGGTCTCAACCGCGATCTCGGCTTCTCCGCCGCACGGTCGCGCGGAAAATATCCGCCGCCTCGCCGAAGTCGCCACCCACCTCGCCCGCAACGGCCATATCGCCGTCGTTGCGGCGGTGTCGCCCTCGGCGGAAGCCCGCGCCGACGCGCGCCGCATCGCCGACACCGCGTTTCGCGAAGTCTATGTCGCAACCCCGGTCGAGGTGTGCGAGAGCCGCGACCCCAAGGGTCACTACGCCAAGGCGCGCGCCGGCGCGCTGCATGGGTTTACCGGAATTGGCAACGATTACCAGGCGCCGGCGGCCCGGCCGAACTGACCATCGATACGTCGCAAGTACACGGTCACCGAGGCGACGGATGCCATCGAGCGGATGCTGGCTAAGGACCGGCATTCTGTTCGACGAACTGGTCGATCTCGCTGCCAATATCTAAGTCACTCCGGCGGCCATTGTTTGCGCAATCTGGCGTCTCGCGAAAGGCCTTCTCAGGGCCGCGACTTTGGCGCTAAAAGAGCGGTGAACGCTGCCCTCGCGGCACGGTCTCGTTTTGGCCCGAAAACAGCGCTGTAAATCGCCGCTTCTTACGAGAAGTTTGATGATGAATCGCGTCGATGCCCACGGACTGAAGATCGCTCCCGTTCTGTTCGATTTTATCGCCAAGGAAGCCACGCCCCAACACCGGCGATTTCGCCCGACGCGTTCTGGGCCGGGCTGGCCGCCATCGTCCGCGATCTGGCTCCGAAAAACCGCGAGCTGCTCGCGTTGCGCGACACGCTTGCAGGCGAAGATCGACGGCTGGCACCGCGCCCACAAGGGCAAGCCGTTCGACATGAACGCCTATACGGCGTTCCTCAAGGAGATCGGCTATCTGCTGCCGGAGCCCGCGACCCAGAAGGTCGAGACCGCCAATGTCGACGACGAGATCGGCAAGATCTGCGGACCGCAGCTGGTCGTGCCGCTTACCAATGCGCGCTACGCGCTGAACGCCGCCAACGCGCGCTGGGGCAGCCTTTACGACGCCTTCTACGGCACCGACGCGATCCCGCACGATGCCGAGCGAAGGCGGCAAGGGTTTCAACAAGGCCCGCGGCGACAAGGTGGTCGCGAAAGCCAAGGCCTTTCTCGATCACGCCGTGCCGCTGGCGACCGGAAGCCACACCGACGTCACCTCCTACAGCGTCATCGCCGGCCAGCTCGC
>CAVVZW010000194.1:0-5253 GCA_963752265.1 uncultured Alphaproteobacteria bacterium | reverse complement strand
ACCGCCACCACGGCACGCAACGCCAGTTCCGCCCCGACCACCGCCGGACTCGAGTCCCAAATAATGCGCAGCACGGGAGGAATATTCTTCAGCGCCTGCAAGCGCTTTCCCCAGGCATTCTGGAAATTTTCTTGCACGGCTTCGGAGTTTACGGCCACGGTTGGGTGTGCTTTACGCTCGGAAAGCTTCGCGACGCGAATTTGCCTTCATTGTACACGCGATTGTACAGACAAAGAGCGCCACGGTGCTCAACTCCAAACGCATTTCTAAAGAGGAAAATAGACCACGGAGGGCGCTTCCAGACAATACCGTCGAACCCTTAGGCGCGCAAACGCGTCGCTAGCCCCAAGGTCGAGGCAACTGCAAAGATTCCCACGGCGGCCAGGTTGAAGAAGTGCGTAAAACCCGCCAGCGCATCACTCGCGCCAAACATCATCTGTCTCACCTTCTTCCCAGGCGAGCCGGCCCAACCTTGCGGCGGCCTCAACGTGATCCGGAACGACTTCGAGGATGGCGCTCCAGGCGAGGCGCGCTTGCGGCCGAAGGCCGGCCTGATCGAGTGTTCGCGCCTTTTCAACGAAGGCTTCGCGTTGCGGCGCCACCGCGATCACCTGGTCCAGATGCGATAGAGCGCGATCGAAATCCCCGGCTGTCCTCGCCAGCCGCGCGGCGAGAAGACGTGCGGCGGCATTGTCGCCCCGTCGCTCGAGACTTGCTTCGATGTGCCCCCGCGCGGCCTCGATCTCGCCCGAGGCAAACAGCACGGCCGCCAACAGATGGCTCAGCATCGGCTCGCCTGGGCTGGCGATCAGGCCTTGTTCGCAGAGCTGACGGGCATCGTCGCGGCGGCCCGCATTAAAGGCGGCAGTCGCGCGGCGCACAATGTCTTCGGGAGCGAGCGGAGTCATGCCGGCACATTAGAACAAAACGCGAGCGATGACGAAATTCCATCCCGGGGATGAATGGACGATACCTGCGGCTGCTTTCCGATTCCGCTCAACCTTTCTTCGGCGACCAGCCATAGGCCTTGGCGCAGGCGCCGCCCATCAGCATCGCGCGTTCGGTGACGCTCAGGCGGTCCGTCTCCAGGAACGGCTTGACGCCCTGCTCGTAATTGACGACCGCGAACGCGCGCGTCCAGTCCGTTCCCCACAGGCAACGCTCGAAGCCCCAGGCATCGAATACGCGCCCGAGCGGGTCCCAGATGTCGGGATAAGGATAAGGCTGTTTCGACAGCGTGCAGGCGCCGGAGACCTTGATCACCACGTTCTTGCGTTTGGCAAGCGCCAGCACCTTCGGCAGATCGGCCCAAGGTTCGAACCGTTCGGCCGGTGCCGGTGGCACGCGCGGCTGCAAGATGCCGAGATGGTCGAGGATGAAGCGCGTGTCGGGGTTGCGATCGATCAGCGCGATGCCCGCTTCGAGGTTACCCCAGCATAACATGTTGACCGGAAAGTCGTGGCGCACGGCCGAGCGCGCGATCCGGTCGAGGCCCGGGTTGTCGGGATCGCACTTGTGCTCGTTGGTCAGCATGATGCGGATGCCGACCGCGCCCGGCGTCTTCTTCCACTCGGCCACAACTTCGTCCACCGCCGGATTGTCCGGATCGACCGGCTTGACGATGGCCATCCGGTCGGGATGGGCGCGCGCTACCTCGACCGCATAGCTTCCGTCATAGCGGTACATCGAAAAGGACGAGATGAAGATCGCGCCGTCGACGCCGACCTTGTCCATCGCCGCCACCATCTCCTCACCGGTGACATGAGCGGGCCAGTTCGGCACACTGGCCCAGGGCCGCTTTGGCGTGTTCGCCTCATAGGCGTGGACCTGGGAATCGATAATCAGCATCTGGACGTTCCTCCTGTTTTGCCGCGAGTTTTGACGTCGTGGGACGCAAGTGTCCAGAGCGCGAAGGCTGACGCGCCATGCAAGGATAGTGCTTGCGGGCACGAAGTTGATCCTCGCGCCCGCCGCAATACGGTCGATCAGGCTGGGCCTTCAGTGCCGCGACGTTTTCCGATCGGGATCATCGGCGTAGGGAGGCGGCCATATCTTGCAGTCGAAGCTCTTGCCAATGGCGGGGCAGATCGGCTCATACGGGTTGTAGAATCCGGCGGGCTGCGCCGGACCGGTGGGCCGGGCCGCGCCGTAATGATGATGTATCCAGTACGGCCGATGCTTCTTGAGATGGATATGCCTGCTGTGGCCCGTTTTCGCCGTGGCCGGCGTAATGGCCGGAACAAGGACGAGCGTGGTCACGGATAAAGCCAGAATCGAAAGCCGGATCGCCAGTCTGCTCATGGAGCTCTCCCAATAGCTTCAAAGGTAAACCCGCTCCGAGGCAATATATTCGTCACTTAAAACTAATTTAGGAAGCTTTCATGTCGCGCAGGCTTTTCGACAGCGTCTCAGAAAAGGCCGACGCGGCGATGGGAAGAACCCGTCCACGCAACTGGCAAAGGACGAGTTCGGCGGTCGGCACATCCCGCGTATCGATTGGAATTCCGGCGAGGCTCATGCCGAGATCGCCGGATGGCGCGCCGATTTCGATCTGGAACGAAATCACGTTGCAGCGATGCACCAGACCCCGCAGCATCTCGAATGAATTGGATTCCGCCATGACGTCGAAGCGCAGATCGCGCCGTGCCGAGACCTCGTCGAGAATTTGACGCCCCCCGAGCGAGCGATCGGGCAGGGCCGCCGGGTAAGCGGCGCATTCCGACAATCGCACGGATTTCTTCAAGGCCAGCGGATGATCGGCGCGGACGATTGCCACGAGCCGCTGCGGGATGCTGGCGATGACGCGAAGTGTCGGCCGCATCTGAGGGCGGAAGATCAGCGCAAGATCGACGTCATAGTCCGCGAGCGCCGCCAGAGCCCGCTCGTGATCCATGAACTTCAGATCGAACGTCACTCGCGGGTACTGCTTCTGAAACCCCGCGATCCGTGACGCCAGGAAGTCGAGCGCCAGCGCCTGGCTGCACGCGATCAGCACCGGACCTCTTCGCAGGCCACGCAGATCCTCGACCTGCGATTTCATCCGCTCCGCGTCAGCGATCTGGCTTCGCGCATAGCGCATGAACATTTCGCCGGCCGTCGTCAATCTCACCCCGCGCGGCCGCCGTTCGAACAGCAGGGTGCCGATTTCCGCCTCGAGATCCTGAATCCGCCGGTTCATGGCCGACGGCGTCAGATTCAACTGCTCGGCCGCCTTGCGGATCGAACCGGTGCGCGCAACCTCCACAACGTGGGTCAGCAGTCTCAGATGGCGCATAATCGAGTGATGCCTTTTTTGCACCGCGAAAGACAAAAGTTAGCAGCAGATAAGATCACTGGAAAGCGCTAGTTTTTGGTTTGGCGGCAGCAGGACAAGCGAAGCCGGAAACAACCACAGGGAAAATCCGATGACCGGGAAACACGCGTTCCGTGGAATGCAGGCGCTTGCCCTGAGTTTCGCCCTGAGTTTCGCCCTGGGTTCGACCTTGGGTCTTGTTCTCAGCGCAGGTTTTGCGGCGGAGGCCCAGGCGCAAACCAAGATCAGGATGGTACTGAACTGGAAATATGAGGGGCCGCAGGGAATGTTCTTCCTGGCGGACGATCGCGGCTACTTCAAACAGGAAGGGCTCGACGTCAGCTTCGACCAGGGCAACGGTTCCGGCGCCGCCGTGCCGCAGGTCGCCAACGGCGCCTATGACATGGGTTTCGGCGACATCAACGCGCTGGTGGAGTTGGCGGCGAAAAAGCCCGCCGATGCGCCGGTCGGCGTGTTCATGCTCTACAACCGGCCGCCCTTTGCAGTTGCTGTGAAGGCCGACAGCCCGATCAAGACCCCGGCCGATTTTGTCGGACGCAAGCTCGGCGGCGCTGCCAACGACGGCGCGCTCAAGCTGTTTCCGGCGCTGTGCTCGGCCGCCAACATCGACTGCACCAAGGTCGAGATCACCAACATGCAACCGAACCTGCGCGAACAGATGCTGATGCAGGGCCAGGTCGACGGCGTGTTCGGCTATGTCACCACGATCCGCTTCAGCGCCAAACTCAGCGGCATCGATCCCGACAAGCAGATCCGCTTCATCAAGTTCGAGGATTACGGCATGGACCTCTATTCCAATGGCATCATTGTCGCCCGAAAATTCGTCAAGGAGCACCCGGAGGCCGTGAAGGGTTTCCTGCGCGCGCTGAACCACGGCATCAAGGATGCGATCGCGGACCCGCAAGCCGCCATCGAAGCGGTCGTGAAACGCGAGCCCCTGATCAAGCCGGCGATCGAACGCGCACGGCTCGATGCGACGATGGCCGACGAAATGAGCCATCCGGAAATCGCCAGGATTGGCATCGGTGACATCAGCGACGAACGGATGACGAAGGCAATCGACATCCTGGTCAAGGCCAAGGAGTTGCCGCGCACGCCCGCTGTGAGCGAAATCTTCGACCGCAGCTTCCTGCCGCCGGCCAGCGAGCGACCGACATCCGTCCGGCCTGCGACCTGACGCGAAGCATAAACCAAACGGGTCGAAGCCATGAAACTATTACTTGAAGATCGCGTCGTCGTCATCACGGGTCCCGCCAAGGGTATGGGCGCAGCTGTCACCCACGCATTCGCGCGCGAAGGCTGCAAGCTGGCGCTGATCGGTCGCGATACCGACGCGATTAAACCTGTTGCCAAAGAGGTCAAATCCCACAACGGCAGCGCCATCGTGATCGCTTGCGACCTCACGGATGCCAGGCAATGCGACGCCGCGGCTGAGGCCACCAAAGAGGCCTTCGGCGGCCGGATCGACGTGCTGGTCAATATCGCCGGCGGTTCGGGCCCGATCGGCAAGACCGGCGTACAGACGACGCCGGAGGAATTTGACGAGATCGTCACGCTCAACATGAACGGCTGCTTCCATACCATGCGCGCGGTTCTGCCGACCATGATCGATCAGCGCTACGGCAAGATCGTCAATGTCGGCGGCACCTTCGGCATGCGGGGCCGCGCCGGGCGCGTCGCCTACTCGGCTTCCAAATGGGGGCTGCGCGGCATCACCAAGAGTTTTGCGCTCGAAGTCGGCCAGCACAATATCAACGTCAACTGCGTCGCCCCCGGCATGGTCGATGGCCCCCGCTTCCGCGAAAAAGTCTGCCGCGACATGGCACACAAGCTCGGCATCTCGGAAGAAGAGGCTGCTCAACGGCACGCCGCCGATTATGCGCTCAAGCGCATCACCGTCGACGAGGACGTCGCTAACGCCTGTCTTTTCTTCGCCAGCG
>CAVVZW010000193.1:0-9124 GCA_963752265.1 uncultured Alphaproteobacteria bacterium | reverse complement strand
ATGTTGTTATGTCCTATTTTACTTGGTTCAGTTGGTCTGCTATATATCAGTTTCGGGCTGGGGCCTTGCCGCGAACTTTGTGCCGCGTCCCGCGTCGATTGAAACATTGCTGCATTCGAGATGATGACGCTTGCCAAATCGCGTCCGGAAACAAGTCACGCGCGCTGGCTGATCTGCGGGCTTTTGTTTTTTGCCGCATCGGTGAATTATATCGACCGCCAGGTGATCGGCCTGCTGAAACCCATGCTGCAAGCGCAGTTCGGGTGGACCGAGGTCGGGTACAGCAATATTGTTTTTGCCTTCCAGTTGGCCTATGGCGCCAGCCTGTTGTTTATCGGAAAACTGATCGACCGGCTCGGGACGCGCAAGGGATTTTCATTGGCCGTTTTGTTCTGGAGTCTTTCCGCCATGGCGCATGCGGCGGCGGGATCGACTTGTCGATGGATGCCAAGCACCTCCTCCAGCGCGGCGCGGATCATCGGTTGACGACTGGCCCAGGCGACGAGGGCGCGCCCCGCGCCTCCGATCTTGCCCGCAAGATCCGGCCGGGCAAGCAACCGGTCGCGCAAACCAATGCCGCTTTCGCGCCGGCGCATCCGCGTTCCGCGCGCATCAGCAGGCGCGGAAAATCAAGCTTGGAGCTCGTGACCATCGTCCGGCGTGTACGGGCATTTCACGTAGCAAACGCTTACATTGATAAGCAGGCATCTATTACGCAATGCGTACCCGGACCACGGAATGGTGTGTATTCTACTTGGTTCAGTTGGCCTGTGTTAAGAAGCGGCGATGGCCAGGAGCTGATTTCACACTCGGTCGATATCAGGCCGCGTCCGGCAGATCGCACGGTGCGGCAAGATTTTTTCGGAACGCGCACCGAAAGCATCCTGATCGAGACCGCCCATCGCAATCTCCGCATCGATTCTCGCTCCCGCGTGTCGGTGTCACGCAGCGCGCCGGGCCGTGCGGCGCAGAGCCGGCCCTGGGAAAGCGTCCGGGACCTGGCCATCGAAGCCAAGAGTCTCGGCCCTGGCTCCCCGATCGGATATGTCTTCGCTAGCCCGCTTGTGCCGGTGCAGCGGCCGGTCACCGCCTATGCATCGGCGAGCTTTCCGCCCGGAGGCGGCATTCTGGCCGGCGCGGTCGACCTCATGCACCGGATCAGGACCGATTTCAAATACGACCCGAAAGCCACCGTCATCTCGACGCCGCTCAACGAGGTGTTCGAAAAACGTCACGGGGTTTGCCAGGATTTTGCCCATGTCATGATCGCGGGCCTGCGCGGCCTCGGCCTGCCGGCGGCCTATGTCAGCGGCTACCTGCGAACGATACCGCCGCCCGGCAAAGAGCGCCTGCAAGGCGCCGACGCCACCCACGCCTGGGTGTCGCTGTGGTGCGGCGACGGTTTGGGCTGGATCGGCTTCGATCCGACCAACGATATCCTGGTCGAGAACGATCACATCATTCTGGCTGTCGGGCGCGACTTCTCCGATGTATCGCCTGTCGACGGCATCATCGTGGGATCACGGAAGCAGAAGCTCAACGTCGCGGTCGATGTGCTGCTGGTGGAATGATCGGCGAGCGGGTCGCGCGGCGTTGATCGCAAGTGACATCGTTTCTTAACTGCTTCTTTACTATTGGCCGTGATGGGAGATCACGCGTAAAGACCTGCTTAGCTCTCGGCCCGTAATTTCACCGGCAACGAAACGCCAAAGGCGTGAAATCCCGGGGGCCAGAATGTTCGATGCGTCAAACACAGGCAAAAGCGATGCTTCGTCAGAAGCGGGTCTCTTCAAACAGATCGTCATGTTCAGCGCCAGCGGACTTGCCATATCATTGGCGTTTATCTTCGCGGGCGATCTTCAGATTTTGGCTCCGTGGCTCTGAGACTTTCGCGGTCACAACTCCTCGGTTGGACACAAGGGGCACTTTACGCTTGTCGCAGGGTTAGGCCAGAACAGTCCTTGCGTGGCGTTTCTTGAGATCAGCGGTTAGTCGGCTTGTCTAGTTTCCGGTTCCTGTTCGCGCCGGGGTCCCGCCGTCGGCGCGCAAGTCATGGAAGAACTTTTCGACTTCACGCGATAGCATTTGTGCCGTTGACGCCAGGTCGCTCGAGGCTGCAAGCACCGACGACGCGCCTCTGTTCGTATTTTCGATGGCCTCGTTGAGCGACCCGATGTTGTCAACGAGAGTCGAGTTACCGTCGGCGGCAAGCTGAGCGTTTTGCGAGATCTCGCGTGTTGCCGCATCTTGCTGTCCAACAGCGCCCGCGATATTGGCTGTGACATCATTGATCTCGCGTACGGCGGTGCCGATTTCGCGCACCGCTTCCACCGCATTTCGCGTCGAGGCCTGAATCAGACTGATGTTCTGGCCGATTTCGGAAGTGGCCTTGGCGGTCTGGCCGGCGAGCGCCTTCACCTCATGGGCCACCACGGCAAAGCCGCGGCCGGCTTCACCGGCTCGCGCGGCTTCGATCGTCGCGTTCAGCGCCAGCAGGTTGGTCTGCTCGGCGATGGCCTGAATGAGGGTCAGCACGCCGTCGATGCGTTGGGTTGCCGCGGCGAGGCTTTCGATTTCGGCGACCGATTTTTCGGTGCGCTGGCCGGCCTGTTCGACCACCTCCGCCGATTGGCGCACCTGCCGGCCGATTTCCTCGATCGAGGCTGACAATTGTTCGGCCGCGCTGGCAACCGCGAAAACATTGCTGGAGGCTTGTTCGGTAGCGCGTGCTGCGGCGCCCGCCCGACCGCTGGCGTCGGATGCCACACCGGAAATGGTTTCCGCGGTATCCCGCATGGCGGAAGCGTTGTCGTTCACCGCTCCCAGTACACTTCCGATCGCGCCGCGGAAGGCCTCCACCGATGTCTCGATCTGCTGGGTTCGCAGTTCGCGCGCTTTGGAATCCAGTAGTACCTGCGAATTGAGGTTGCGGTTGCGATCCATCGCTTCCTGAAAGATCTGGATCGCGCGGGCCAATGCACCGATTTCGTCGCCTCGATTGGTATGCGGAACCTGCACGCCTTCCGTGCCTTCGGCGACCTGCCTGATGGTGCTAGTGATCACCGAAAGCGGCCGCGCAACCATCCGGGCGGTGATGAAGACGCCGACGGCGACCAGAACCAGCGCCAGTCCGCCGAGGCAGGTCAGGAGAAAAGCGAGTTGGCGGTTGGTCTCGGTTTGCTGAGCGATCCGCTTGCTGCGCTCGGCATAGACCTTGGACAAAGCTTCGAGATCGCTATTGAGGGCTGTGCGGACGTCGCGATTTGCTTCGTTATCGCCCCATTCGCGGCCCGCCTCGTGACTGATCTCGATGGCGCGCCGAACGAGCTCTTTGCGGAATTCAACGAATTGTTCGATGCGTTTTTTGAAGGCGGTGAATTGCTGGGCGTCATCGGCCTGGACGATGGATTGCCAGTTCTTGACGACGCCAAGAAGCTGGTCACTGAATTTGTGCAGCCCATCGCCGTACTTCTTGACGACTGGCAGATCGGTCGACATGTAGATGCCGCGGGATTCCATCACCACGGCATAGACCAGCGAATTGACGCGCTCGACATTCAGCGCAGCCTGGCTCGCGGTTTCGATGGATTGGGTGAGTTCGGCGCCACGGCGGGTGTTGTAGTCGGACAGTGCCGTAATGGCTGCCGTCAGAAGCGCAAACAGGGCGAAGATCGAATAAAGTTTGAAAGCGAGCGAAAGGCTCGAGCCTTTTTTTGAGCCCGATGGCGCATCAGATTTCAATGGATTCGGCATTCCGGGCCCCGCGCAGGAGGCCAATCACTCCGATGACGGCCGTCATCGGAAACTATGTGAAATCTTCCTGTATAAACGGTAAATTGGTGGTGCGATCAGGGCGTCGAAGCGGCGATTCAACTGCTGGTGGTATTTGATATGCCAAAGTTCCGATTTATATAAAGATAAATTATATCAATTAGTTGTCTTATGCGCGAAGCGGGACTTCGTCGGCCTGGACGTGCAGACTCCGAGGCAGCGCGTATCTGTCGCATGGTGCACTGCGCGATGTTAGGCTCAGCGACCGTTTTTGGCGGTCAGCGCTGACCGGTCGGGAGCAGATATGGGCTATCGGCACGCCATAGGTAATACCGCCTACGTCTTCAACGACCTTCGCGATCTCCTGGCCAAGGCAAGCCCGCCGCGCTCCGGTGACTGCCTCGCCGGTGTTGCAGCCGAAAGCGCCGAGCAGATGGTTGCTGCGCGGATCGCGCTGGCAGATGTCCCGCTCAAGCAATTCCTGCATGAGACGGTCATTCCCTACGAGACCGACGAGGTCACTCGGCTGATCGTCGATAGCCACGATCCCGGGGCCTTTGCGCCCATCTCCTCGCTCACGGTTGGATCGTTCCGTGACTGGCTGCTCTCCGGAACGGCCAGCCGGGAGATTCTCAAGACAATCTCGCGCGGCATCACCCCGGAAATGGCGGCGGCGGTTTCAAAATTGATGCGCAATCAGGATCTGATCCTGGTGGCCAGAAAATGCGAGATTGTGACCGCCTTTCGTGACACGATCGGCTTGAGCGGGCGAATGAGCGTGCGGTTGCAGCCGAACCACCCCTTCGATGACGCCCAGGGCATTACCGCATCAATCCTGGATGGCATTCTCCTTGGTGCTGGCGACGCTTGTATCGGCATCAATCCGGCGAGCGACGATCCGGCCGTTATCGGCCGATTGTTGCATCTGCTCGACGAGATCATCGGCCGGCTGGAAATCCCGACCCAGGCTTGTGTGCTATCGCATGTCACGACGACGCTTCGCCTGATTTCCGAGGGTGTGCCTGTCGATCTGGTGTTCCAGTCGATCGCGGGTACGCAAGCTGCCAACCGGAGTTTTGGCGTCGATCTCTCGCTATTGCGGGAAGCCAACGACGCCGGCCGGTCGCTCCGGCGTGGCACCGTCGGCAATCATGTGATGTATTTCGAAACCGGGCAGGGATCGGCACTGTCGGCCAGTGCCCATCACGGCGTCGACCAGCAGACATGCGAGGCGCGCGCGTATGCCGTCGCCCGCGCGTTCGACCCGTTGTTGGTCAACAGCGTGGTGGGCTTTATCGGCCCGGAATACCTCTATGACGGCAAGCAGATCATTCGCGCCGGACTTGAGGATCATTTTTGCGGCAAGCTGCTCGGTCTGCCACTCGGCGTGGACGTTTGCTACACCAACCACGCCGAGGCCGACCAGGACGATATGGACAACCTGCTGACGCTGCTTGCGGCCGCAGGGGTGAATTTCATCATGGGGGTGCCGGGCGCCGATGACGTGATGCTGAACTATCAATCGACATCATTCCACGATGCGCTTTACATCAGGGATTTGTTCAAACTGAAGCGGGCCCCGGAATTCGATGACTGGCTGTTCCGCGTGGGCCTTGCCGATGCGAACTTTGATCTTGCTGGTAACGGCGATTTGTTGCCCGATTTTGCCCGCCGTATGATTGCCTGAAGCCTTCTTCAGACACTATTTCCGCCACGGTTTGCAACCCTCCGGTCCTTGCCGGGTTAGGTCACCGCCACAATCCTGAAGAATTTGTGGCCCAGCCTTGGGGTTGCATGATTAACTTGCCGAAGTTGAAGGGCGCTGAGGTCGCGATGAGAGCTCGATGCGTTGAAACGGTGCGTCGCATCCTGTGCGTCTTTCCGCGCTATACGTCGTCGTTTGGCACGTTCGAGCACGCCTATCCGCTGACCGACGGCGTCCAGGCCTTCATGCCCCCGCAAGGGTTGTTGCTGATCGCGGCTTACCTGCCGGAGAATTGGTCGGTCCGGTTCATCGACGAAAACATCCGTCCCGCGACGGATCAGGATTTCGAGTGGGCGGAAGCCGTCTTTGTCAGCGGCATGCACATTCAGCGATACCAGATGAACGACATTTGCCGGCGCGCGCATGCGTTTGATCTGGCGGTCGCAATCGGCGGCCCGTCGGTCAGCGCCTGTCCCGATTACTATCCTTCGTTCGATTATCTCCATGTCGGGGAGCTCGGCGATGCGACCGATGAATTGATCGCGCATCTGGCGCGCGATCCGGCGCGCCCTTCGGGCCAGGTCGTCCTGAAGACGGCCGACCGGCTCGACATGACGCGTTTCCCGCTTCCCGCTTATGAGCTTGCCGATCTCAAGCGCTATTTTCTCGGCAGCATCCAGTATTCGAGCGGATGCCCTTATCAGTGCGAGTTTTGCGACATACCCGGGCTGTATGGCCGCAATCCGCGCCTGAAATCCCCGCAACAGATCACGGCCGAGCTCGACAAGCTGCTTGAATGCGGCATTCGCGGCTCAGTCTATTTCGTCGACGATAATTTCATCGGCAACCGCAAGGCGGCGCTCGATCTGCTGCCGCATCTGGTTGCATGGCAGAAGAAGACAGGTTTCGTACTGCGCTTCTCCTGCGAGGCGACGCTGAATATCGCCAAGCGTCCGGAAATCCTGGCCGGGATGCGGGAAGCGTTTTTCTCAACGATTTTCTGCGGCATCGAGACGCCCGATCCGGTGGCACTGAAGGCGATGCACAAGGATCACAACATGATGGTCCCCATCATGGAGGGGATTGCGACCATCAACAGCTACGGCATGGAGGTGGTGTCGGGAATTATTCTCGGGCTGGATACCGACAAGCCGGAAACCGGAGCGCATTTGCTTGAATTTATCGATAGCTCGCAAATCCCGCTCCTGACCATCAACCTGCTTCAAGCGCTGCCGAAGACACCGCTGTGGGATCGCTTGGCCAAGGAAAACCGGTTGATCGAGGACGAGGGGCGGGAGTTCGAACGTCGACTTTCGCCAGCCGTATGACGAGGTCGTGGATACCTGGCGCAGGTGCATGGGCGCAGCCTATGAACCCGGCAAGCTTTTGCAGCGTTACGAATATCAGATCCGCGAAACCTATCCGAAACAGATCAAGCGGCCGTGGTCGCGTCAACGATACACGTGGTCAAACATCAGAATTGGCCTGGTCATGCTGCGTAACATCTTCTGGAAGATCGGGGTTCTTGGCGACTACAAGCGCGAGTTCTGGAAATTCGCTCTTCAGCGTCTGGCCCGCGGCGAGATCGAGCACTTCATCGCGTCGATGATGGTTGCGCATCACCTCATCATGTTCGCACGCGCGGCTTCCCGCGGCCGGCAAAATGCGTCGAACTATTCCATCAGGATTCTGACATTGTGATGGTTTTAAAAAGAAATATATTTGTACAAATATTTCTTGTGGTCATATTAGTTTGCTTTTGCTTTTGACCTCAATAAATGTTTGGTCCGAAATTGTAAATTATGAATAAAGAGTTTTTATATGAATTTGCGATGAGGCCGTGAAAAGCTACTGTAAGTTAATCTTAGCCTCTGTTCGTTATATAAAGTAAGTCTGAAAAGTTTAATATTTTCTGCCAATAATACACATACATGTACATTAGTTCTTTCCTTGTATTCAGAGAACAATAACCATTCGGGTGTACGTACACATTCGCTGTCTATTTTACACGTATTCAAACAACATTAAAAAGCCTAAAGTTATTGCTATACACAGTCGTGCTGATAATTGCATTATTATTGATCCGTATGCTCATTTTTAGTGCAAAGGCGCAATAACCATAATATTTCCTTTTGGATTTTCTAACCGCAATTGTAGCTATTCTCTGTTGTAACGCAACACAACCATGTTAAATACACTGACGCTGTCGCTGAAATACCTATCGCTCATATGTTTGAATAGCGTCTGTTTCCCCGCACGTGCTACTGATTTTCTCGACAGTGGACTCGATCGTGGACTCGATCGTGACTGCAACCGGCGTCTGTTTATTTATTCTAGAGTCGTTAGGGTCTAGGGTACCTAACCATATTTTTATCCAAAACTACGTCATTAATGACTCATACGTAAGATGGTGATCTTTGCAGTCACGGTGAGTCCACGGTCAAGTCCACGGTCGAGTCCACTGTCGAGAAAATCAGTAGCACGTGCGGGGAAACAGACGAGGGTATATGTTTACAATCCTGATGACTTGATGATGAAATTAGTCGTGACTTGGGTACATTGGGTAAACTGTCAGCGATTTTTTTCGCAGAACTCATTTGGGCGGAGGTATTATATGAACATCACTAAAACCATTCCATCTACACGTACTATCAATAAATCAATACAATATTACATTGCAGAATAACGTCCAGTTTAAATTTTGATGTGAACATTGTGAAGTACTAGGCCGGTTTGTAATCCAAAAAGCCCTTCTCTTAATTGCTGTTTGTAAAAGAAATCCAGCGCTTCAAAGCCGACTGCTGCTGGATTGTATAAGTTTTGACGATCGATCGATGACATATAAATCTGGCAATTATCGTCTATTGGCACGTAGTCAATATAGAGCTCGGCAGATACAATGATAGTATCTGAATCCCTGTCTACCAGACACGAAATTTGACCGTGATTTCCGTGTATTCATTTCAAATACAGAAATGAAACAACCATACACTTCTATTCTTAAAAAGCATGAGATTAAAACTTGATACAACTGTTGGTATCGCTTATTTGCTAAATATTTTAAACTGTATTGATGCCGTTACACACTGTATTGGGCCAAATAAAGTTGGCGTTCATGAAGTTCTGTATACCGGTACAGTACTGTAGTACGGTACTGTATTTTTTGTAAATTTTTGGCCTCAACTGTCTCACGCTTTGTCAAATTTTGCTGACCACCCAAAACAATATTTCGCATCATTTTCACCCCTACCCCTGTTGAGCATTCTTTTCAATGATAGGTTAATAGTACCGGTAATCGTTTTTCGGGCCAATAATAATTTCCACAATTGTTGTGGTTTTTCTGGAAAACATGTCTTCGTGCAGTTTTTTTGAGCGCTTTGTGCGCACAAAAACTTCCGTGGCGCCAGACCCCCCCCCCCCCCCCTCCCGTCACAGAGTTCCAGGGCCTTCCTTTTCCTATCACTGCAACCCGCTATCACTCGCTGATCATCGAAGAAAAAGACCTGCCCGCGGACCTCGAAGTCAGCGCCTGGACTACCGAGAAAGACGGTTCGCGCACAATCATGGGCCTGCGTCACAAACGCTTTTTTATCGAGGGCGTGCAGTTTCATCCCGAGAGCGTGCTGACTGCTGAAGGCAAGAAGTTGG
>CAVVZW010000192.1:0-7979 GCA_963752265.1 uncultured Alphaproteobacteria bacterium | reverse complement strand
GGAAGCACTTCACGTTTTTCAGCGGAATGGCGACGCGACATCTAATCTGTTCCCGATTATTTCGGACGCTTGGCGCCGTACTTCGAACGGCGCTGCTTACGATTCTTGACGCCCTGCGTATCGAGGACGCCGCGGAGGATGTGGTAGCGCACGCCGGGCAAATCCTTGACGCGACCGCCGCGGATCATGACCACCGAGTGCTCTTGAAGATTGTGGCCTTCACCGGGGATATAGCCGATGACTTCGAAGCCGTTGGTCAAGCGCACCTTGGCGACCTTGCGGAGCGCCGAGTTCGGCTTCTTCGGGGTCGTCGTGTAGACGCGCGTGCAAACGCCGCGCTTCTGCGGCGACTGCTGGAGCGCCGGCACCTTCTTGCGCGACTTCTGTACGACGCGCGGACTTGCGATCAGCTGGTTGATCGTCGGCATGTCAGCCTTCACCCTTTAGTTCATGCGAAACCGAAACGGCTTCGCGAAATTCGTTCAGGACCGTAAGGCCCCCCCTTCACCCCGCTCTCCGCGAAAAGATCCGCGCAAAGCGAAATCGCGCCAACCGCTCATCCCTGAGCAGAAAGCGCTTCGACGCCACAGAGGACCGCAAGTTTAAGAACGATCGGGTCAAACCAATCGAATCGAACCTGAGGTCATGCACCCGATCGATTCCGAGGGAACTTGCCCACGAAAACCGAGATCGATACGGCAGTGACTAGCTATATTCGACAGCGTTTGAGCGACATCCGTCGAGGTTGGTGCCCGTCACGGTTCCCAAAAAAAGGAGCCGAGAGGGTGATCCGTTCCGACGCAAGCGAAGCTCACCGCCTGTCGTTGAGTGCGCGGGTTCTATCGGCGGTGGATAGCCAAGTCAAGGCTAAACAGCTTGGGATGAAGCACTTCTGCGGCTCGCCGCAAGCAACTCATCAAGTTCGGCGCCAGCCGCCTGACGGGGCTTTCGAGGCTGGTCCATACGACCGGAGTTGTCATCATTTTCGGTATTTTAATACCATAATTGATGCTAGGCCGGTCCGGCCGCGCCGGACCACCCGTTCAAGGCCGCCTGGCAAACTCAATCGTCATCGTCTTCGTCATCGTCCTGATTCGCAGCGGCGTGCGGCTTGCCGCTCTGGTCGTCCCAGAGCTGGCGGTACATCCCGTTCTCCGCGAGCAACTCGGCATGAGAGCCGCGTTCGATCGCCTTGCCGCCGGAAATCACGATGATTTCGTCCATATCGACCACCGAAGCCAGCCGGTGAGTCGAAAACAGCATGGTTCGCCCCTTGGCTAGCTTCATCAGGGTCTTGTTGATGGCCGCTTCCGTGGTCTGGTCGAGCGCCGAGGTCGCCTCGTCCAGCAGAAGAATCGACGGGTTGCGGACGATCGCGCGCGCAATCGCGATTTGCTGGCGCTGGCCGCCTGACAGCGTGTCGCCGCGCTCGCCGACCGGCGTGTCGTATTTCTGGGGAAGGCTCATGATGTAGCGGTGGATTTCGGCCTTGCGGGCCGCATCCTCCACTTCCTTGTCGGTCGCGCCTTCCTTGCCCAAGCGAATGTTCTCGCGGATCGACATGTTGAACAGCATGTTCTCCTGGAACACGACCGCCATGCTTCGCCGCAGCGATTCGCGGGTGACCCTTCGGATATCAACGCCGTCGATGCTGATGCGCCCCTCGTCCGGAACGTAGAGCCGCAGGATCAAGTTAAGCAGCGTGCTCTTGCCCGAACCGCTCGGGCCGACAACGGCGATGGTTTTGCCGACATCGAGCTTGAGGCTGAAACCGTCTAGAACCGGGGCCTGGCTCCCCTCATACTGAAAAGTCACGCGCTCAAAGGAGATGTCGTTGGCGATGCGCGGCAAGTCGGGCGCCCCGGGACGGTCCGCGCCACGGGTCGGTTCATCGAGCAATTCCTGGATGTGACGCACGGCGGCCGCCGACGAGATCGAAACCGGAATGAAATGCATGATGTTGGCGATGTTGTAGGACACCTCCCAGAACGCGCTCTCGAACGTGACGAAGGTTCCGACCGTGATCTGGCCCTTGGTGGCGAGGTAGGCGCCGGTCCCCAGCACCACGAGATGCAGCAACAACACCGAGATGGTCACGGTGCGCTCGACCATCGTCGAGAGAAATGCGGCGGCGGCGATTTTCCGCCGCGCATCGTCGTTGCGCAGGGTGAACCAGCCGAGCGTCTTGCGCTGGAGCATGAAAGCTTTCACGACCGCCTGGGTCGCAATGTTTTCCTGCACCATGCCGAGCAGCGTGGCCTCGTTCAGCTTCTGTTCGTAATTGGCCTGCACGGCCTTGGGCGTGAGGATGCGCGGGCCGATCAGTGTGATCGGGAACACCAAAAGTGAAATCGCGGCGAGCTGCCAGTTCAGGAAAAGCATCAGAATGACGCCCGCAATCAATTCGAAAAACGGCAGCGTGGCGCTGTTGGCAAAACTTTTGATCGTTCCCTCAAAGGCCGACATATCGACCGAGAACCGCGACAGGATTTCGCCGCGCTTGGTGCGGGCAAAGAACGCGGCCGGCAAATTCTGGACGTGTTCAAATAACCGCGTCCGCACGTCCGAAATCAGCGAGGCCGCGAGCCTGGCATCCAGACGTTCATACCAGACCGCGACGATCGAGGTGACGATGCCGGCCACCGCGAGCACCGAGAGGATCTTGATCAGCGCCTCGAAATCCTCTTCGCCGAGCGCATCGTCGATCAGGAACTTCAGGCTCAGCGGCATGATGACGTTGAACAACGTCTCGATCAGGACGCCGAGGGTGACGAAGGCGATCAGCTTTTTGTAGTTCTTCAGGAAGGGTTTGACGAAACCATAAATCGTCGCCAGCGCGCCCGCGGCTTCCCTGGCGGTATAGACGATGAGTTCCTCATCGTCCTCATCGTCGAGATCAAGCTCGTCGTCTTCACCTTCTTCGTCGTCTTCCAGCGGCAGAATCTTTTCGCCGGCGGCGGGATTCTTGTCGGACAAGGCGGCGGACGCTGCGACAGGTTCATCCGGCGAGGAAGGTCTTAAAGCCATGAAACCAACCGATGCTGCACGGCCGGCATGACCGCAAAAAATGACGAAAGTGCGCCACGCCCTTTATTCTATGCGATCAGCGCGTATTCAGTAAAAATAAAAAATAGCAGGTCCAGGTCGCCCAATCGTTCATTGCTCGTCGTCGTCTTCAATCTTGTCGAAGAACGAATAGCGCAGACTATCGGCGTCGGCATACCACTGGCCGGGCCCCTTGTTGGCCGCAAGCGTCGCCGCCCACAGCGCATCGGTGCAATCGTGGCGATGCATCGAGAGATCGAAACCATTATTGAAGAACAGCTCCGACCATTCCCACCAGGTGCCGAGCTTCCTCACCCCGCGCAAGAGGTCATAACGGTCGATCAAGGCAACCGGCATGTCTGATGTCACCGAGCCGAACAACAGGCCAGTCTTGACGACCCGGTTGAGTTCGCGAATGGCCGTCGCAACGCGCTTTTCAGTGACGTGGCAAAGGCTGGTCTCGAATACGAAATCGAATTCCCCGTCCTTGAACGGCAGATCGACGATCGAACCGAGCTTGTTGAACTTCTTCAAGTCCTTTGGCGTACGCGCGTGAATAGCGCGATTGTTCTCGACACCCCAGGCATCCACCCCGCTGGCGCGCAATGCTCCGACAAGTTCGCCGCTGGCCGAGCCCGCGATCAGGAGCTTATAACCTTTGGCCCGGTTCCAGACGACCTTAATGAGGTCAATCAGAAAAGCGGGATCGGTGAACCGGCTCCAGACCTCATGATAAGGTCCAAGCCCGCGGTAATTCTCGAAATAATCGCGATCGATCTTGTCGGACAGCGGTTGGCCATCGGCCCCGTGCGCACGGCGCAGCCGCATCATTTCGGTCAGGACGATGTCGGTCGCGGCATCGGAAGAATCGAGCAAGCCGTTCAGCGTCGAATCAAAGAGATAGTCGCCAACCACGACGAGACCGGGATGCTGCTTCGGCTCCGGCCTGTGATTGGTCATGACGTCACGAGCCGGTAAACCGCCCGGCAATGCGTTGACAGACGACAGCCAGCGATGGGTCTTGCCCTCGATGAAATGGGCGCGCGCATCACCCAGCGACGCCGGCAATGATTTGAGCGCGGCATCGATCAGCGCCTTGTCATCCAGATTGGCAAAGGCAAGCGCGTCGGAGCCCGCGATCAGCCAGTTGAGAACACCGTGACGGCCGACGTCATGGCGAGAGCCTTCGTTGTAGACGCAGCAGCCGCCAAAGGCTTCCGACATGAACCAGGAGCCCGGGATCTTGTCGCCCCAGAACGGCTGGTCGAACAGGATCGAAACACGCAAATAATGCGCGGGCCGGTCGAAATAGGCGACGTGCTTGACCATCGATCGGCGCAAATCTTCGCCGTCCCAGCCCATGGTCGCAAGCCAGGAGTGCGGCAGGCACATCAGAACAAGATCGAAATCCCGTGTCTCCGGCCCCTTGCCGTTCATCATGTTGAGCTGGTAGCGGCCGCTCTCCGTCTTGCCGACCTTGAGAACGCGATGATTGAGCTGGATATCGGCGTCGACCTCCTCCTTCAAGCATTCGATCAACTGCTCGTTGCCGTTCTGGATCGAATAGAGGCCGATATAGCCGTCGACATCCATCACGAAATTCTTGAGCGCATTGAGGCCGTTGGTGTTGTGGCTCTCGGTCGCAATATCCGAGCGCGCCATCACCTTGAAAAAGCGTCTGGCGGTCGGGTCATCGACCTCGCGGTCCAGCAGCTCTTCCGCCGTGACGTAGGCCCAGGGATGTTCGTTATCGTGGGCGCCGATGCCTTCGTAATATTCGATCGGCGACACCATCTGGCTGCAACGCTGGCGGAACGCTTCGATGGCGTCGGCCGTCTTGGCTCCGTACTTGCGGCGCATGCCGGGGACGTCGTTGAGCAGTTCGCCGTCGAGGAGAACCTGTTCAGCGTCCATCTGGATGGTTTGCAGGCCGAAATGCTGGATCAGCTCCCGCAGCGGATCCGGGCCCGTCATCGAGTAGTCGTATATCTCGGCAACGCCGGCTTCGTAAATCGCGGGCGCAGAATCAAACCGACCGGTGAGAACCTTGCCTCCCAGGCGATCGGACGCCTCAAAAACGGTGACGCGGCAGAGGTCGCCTAGTTTCTTCTTGAGATACCACGCGCTCATCAGGCCGCCAGGCCCGCCGCCTACAATTGCCAAGTCCAACATATGTTTCCGGTTATTTCCGGCCCCCGCCGTCGTCAGTCGCCTGCCCCCAGGCGATGAACTAAGTTACTTGAGAAGAAGCGCTTTTTTCCCTGAAGGGAAGATGAACGGGCGCGCTTAGGGAAGCAGAATAGTCATAAAATAGCAAAAAAGACCGGCTTTCGCCGGTCTTTCCGTAGTTTTGCGGGCTGCTTTTCCGACCTATTCGGCCGGCGGCAGCGCCAGCGGCTCGACTTCCGGCGCTGCCGGCACGATCGCGGTCTGCTTTTCGCGCTCGTCGAGGATCAGCTTGTCGCGCTTCATGGCGACTTCGCGAATCTTGGCCATCGAGGCGCCGGTACCGGCCGGGATCAGGCGACCGACAATGACGTTCTCCTTGAGGCCTTCCAGCGGGTCCACCTTGCCGTTGACGGCAGCTTCGGTGAGCACGCGGGTGGTCTCCTGGAACGAGGCTGCGGAGAAGAACGAGCGGGTCTGCAAGCTCGCCTTGGTGATGCCGAGCAGAACCGGCGTTCCCGTGGCGGGCTTCTTGCCCTCTTCCTTCGCCTTGACGTTGAGCGCATCGAACTCGATCTTGTCGATCTGCTCGCCCGAGATCATGTCGGTCTCGCCCTGGTCGGTGATTTCCACCTTCTGGAGCATCTGACGGACAATCACCTCGATGTGCTTGTCGTTGATGAGCACGCCTTGCAGGCGGTAGACCTCCTGGATTTCGTTGACCAGATAGGCGGCGAGTTCCTCGATGCCCTTGATCGCCAGGATGTCGTGCGGGGCGGGATTGCCCTCGACGATGAAATCGCCCTTTTCGACGATATCGCCGTCCTGCAAGTGGATGTGCTTGCCCTTCGGGATCAGGTACTCACGCGTCTCCTCGCTCTTGTCCATCGGCTCGATCGAGATGCGGCGCTTGTTCTTGTAGTCCCGTCCAAAGCGGATGGTGCCGGCGATTTCGGCGATGATCGCCGCATCCTTCGGCTTGCGGGCCTCGAACAGTTCCGCCACGCGCGGCAGACCGCCCGTGATGTCACGGGTCTTGGCGCTCTCCGTCGAGATACGCGCCAGGATGTCGCCGTTCTTGACCTTGGCACCGACGTCGACCGACAGAATGGCGTCGACCGACAGCATGTAGCGGGCTTCACCGCCACGCGCGAGCTTGAGGACCTTGCCGTCCTTGCCCTTGATGACGATCGCAGGCCGCAGATCGGCGCCGCCCCGCGTCGTGCGCCAATCGATGACGACGCGCTTGGCGATACCGGTTGATTCGTCCAGCGTTTCCGAGATCGACTGGCCTTCGACCAGATCCTCGAAACCGATCGTACCTTCGACTTCGGTCAGCACCGGGCGGGTATAGGGGTCCCACTCGGCAATGCGCTGGCCGCGCTTGATCGTATCGCCTTCGTCGACATGCATGCGCGCACCGTACTGAATACGGTGGGTCGCACGCTCGGTGCCGTCGGCATCCGAAATCGCAACGACCATGTTGCGGACCATCGCGACCAGGTGACCTTCGCTGTTCTTGGCGATCGCCTTGTTCTTGATCGTCACCTTGCCGTCGAAGTTCAATTCCACGAACGACTGTTCGTTGATCTGCGCCGCGCCGCCAATGTGGAAGGTGCGCATCGTCAGCTGGGTACCGGGCTCGCCGATCGACTGCGCCGCGATAACACCGACCGCTTCGCCATGGTTGACCGGCGTGCCGCGGGCGAGATCGCGGCCGTAGCACTTGCCGCAGATGCCGTTGACGAGTTCGCAAGTCAGCGCCGAGCGGATCTTCACTTCCTGGATGCCCGCCTGCTGGATGGCATCGACGTGAGTCTCCTCCATCAGCGTGCCGCGCTTGACCACGACCTTGTTGGTCGCGGGATCACGCAGATCTTCGCCCGCGGTGCGGCCGAGAATGCGCGAGGCCAGCGAAGCCACCACGGTGCCGGCATCGATGATGGCGCGCATCTTGATGCCGAGCTTGGTGCCGCAATCGTCCTGCGTGATGATGCAGTCCTGCGCCACGTCGACGAGACGGCGGGTCAGGTAGCCGGAGTTCGCGGTCTTCAACGCGGTGTCCGCGAGACCCTTGCGGGCGCCGTGGGTCGAGTTGAAGTATTCGAGCACCGAGAGGCCTTCCTTGAAGTTGGAAATGATCGGCGTCTCGATGATTTCGCCCGATGGCTTGGCCATCAGGCCGCGCATGCCGGCGAGCTGACGCATCTGCGCCGGCGAACCGCGCGCACCGGAATGGGCCATCATGTAGATCGAGTTGATGTCGGCCTCGACCCCCTTGGAGTTCTTCTTGGTCGAGGAGATTTCCTTCATCATCTCCTTGGCGATTTCCTCGGTCGCCTTCGACCAGGCGTCGACCACCTTGTTGTACTTCTCGCCATGGGTGATCAGGCCGTCGTTGTACTGCTGCTCGAAATCCTTTGCGAGCGTGCGCGTGGTATCGACGATCTTCCACTTGCCGTGCGGCACCACCATGTCGTCCTTGCCGAAGGAAATGCCGGCCTTGAACGCGTTATAGAAGCCGAGCGCCATGATGCGGTCGCAGAAGATCACGGTCTCCTTCTGACCACAGTGACGATAGACCTGATCGATCACGCCCGAGATTTCGCGCTTGGTCATCAGCTTGTTGATGATGTCGAACGAAGTCTTCGGCGATTTCGGCAGCACGTTGCCGAGCATCACGCGGCCCGCGGTGGTTTCGATCCAGCGCTTGACCTCCTTGCCATCCTCGCCTGTGCCCACCCAGCGATACTTGATCTTGGTATGCA
>CAVVZW010000191.1:0-6575 GCA_963752265.1 uncultured Alphaproteobacteria bacterium | reverse complement strand
TCGCGAAAGCGTGCTTTCAGACAAATCAAGTCCGCCACTCATGGTTGACGACCCGCTTTGTTTGGCTCGGCTAAAGCACTACCGAAGCTTGGTTCCCATGGCCCAAGAAGCAAGAAAACCCATTTTTCAACTCACGGCGGCAGATGGGGCTATTGGCAGTCATTCATACGGAGTGCAGGAAGCTCGCAAGGATTTTAACAGTTTGGCCCAAACTATTCTTGATCGCATGGTGGTAAAATCCTGAACTGACTCGGCACAACGACCAAGTTCCGCTCAAGTCAATCCGTTAAATTCATGTCAGAAAATTTGCGTAGTTCGTGTGGTTCGCGATTAAAATTAAAGCGAACTTGTTTTAATTTCATTCTTATGTCATTCCATTGCGGCGGAGTATTCGCCCCGGCGTGCAGCCCGATTGCACTTGGCGCGATGAAGTAGGGCTTGCTGCGCGGCTTTCACGTTGGCGTCTTTGCCTTGCCAGATTTCCAAGGCCGGTTGCTGGATGGCGCGGGAAAAGGAGAAGGTCAACGCCCACGGCATTTGCGATTTGAACCGGACATTCATCGCATTCAATCGCGCCGAGGCAAGTTCACTTGGTTGGCCGCCGGATAAAAATGCAACTCCGGGAACAGCGGCAGGGACGGTTCGCAACAGAGTTTTCACCGTGGCGTCGGCGACTTCGTCCACGGATTCCTGCGTGGGGCAATCATCGGCGGGGGCTTGAGGAATCAAGGCAATGGGCAGTTATCACGGCCGGTAGGCGCCCGTGTTGGGGTCCCGCCGCAGCGTTGGAATTTCACGCGATCTGGCGGCGGCTTCCGCGATCCGCGCCAGGCGGGCCTCTTCCAATTCCTGGCTGACACGGCGTGCAGTCCGGTAAGCCCAGCGAACCACAGCCAGCCCTCCAAGGGCCCCAGCAAATGCGACAAGCGGCGGCATCGGTCGATCCTCGTCCATTGGTCACGCCCCTGTGGCTATTTTCTCCCAAGCCGAGCAGTCCCGCAACTGACATCGCCGGGACCAAATGGCGCGGGTATCCCTGTCTAAAACCCGAATTTCGCCCAAATTGCCCTGGTCTCAAACGCGGAAATCGCCTCTTCCGGCAGGCTGGATACCCCCTCCCATACGTTACCCGCTCCTGCCGACCGCCGCCCAAGCAAACCGGACAGCATGCCGCTTGCCGGGGCGATCAGCGGGGTCTGCACCTTCTCGCCATAGCGGGCCCGCAACGTTGAACGCAAATCGCCGATGGCATCCGCCAGCCCCAGCGAGACTGAGGTCTCGCCCGCCCAGTATTCGCCGGTGAACAGGACGTCATCAGCACCCTTGAGCCGCGCGCCCCGGCTACCCTTCACCAGCGCGATGAAGATGTCATGGATCTCGCGCTGGAGCGCTTTGACCCGCGACACGTCGTCGGGGTTCTCGGGGAGGAACGGATCGAGCATCGCCTTGTGGGCGCCCGCCGTGTAAAGCCGTCGCTCGACGCCGAGTTTCTTGATCAGTTCCTGGAAGCCAAATGAGCCGCCGACCACGCCGATCGAGCCGAGAATCGATGACGGGTCGCAGAAGATCTCATCGCCCGCGCACGCGATCATGTAACCACCGGAGGCCGCGACATCTTCCACGAACACCAGCACCGGCAGCTTCTTCTCTTCGGCGAGCTGGCGAATGCGCAAATAGATCTGCCGCGACTGCACCGGAGAACCGCCGGGCGAATTGATCACCAGTGCGACCGCCTTCGCGTTCTTGACGGCAAAGGCGCGTTCGAGCATCCGCGCGACACCGGCGAGTGACATCCCCGGCCGCAGCGGCGTCACCGCTCCGATCACTCCGGACAAACGCACCACGGGGACGACGGCCCTGCTTCGCCGCAGTCGGGCCGGAATCCAGCTCATACATTTCTCGATTACTTCCGGCCATTGCCGGGCTTCGCTGGACTGTTCCGTCATACCGTTACCTCAAAATTAACCGTTTGTTATCACGAGACTGTCATTGAACCGAAGGAACGCCTTTGTAGTTCGACCGTATCAGTGACAGGGCCCACCAATCCGTCAGGATATAGCGGAGCACGCCGTGAAGATTTATTTGCTGATGACGTTGTTCGGTATCCTTTTCACCGCGATTTATTTCACGTCGGCGGCGAAACAGGACACGAAGCCGGTTTCGCAGTAAACCCCGGGCTAACGCTTCTTCGGAAATCAAGGTATTGCCAGCGGCAATGAGCTCTCGCCGGCCAGAATGGTCTGGACGATTGTCGTCGGGCGGTTCGCCTCGTCGTTCAGCACAAGTCCGGCAAGCAGGCAGGTCGGCGCCCGTCCACCCTTGGTAGCCCGAACCAGCACGCGAATTGCCGGCGACGCCGCGTCGGGATAAACTGGCAAGATCATCAGGCTGCCGAAGCCGCGACCAAGCGCCGTCAGAACGTCGGCAAGTCCGTCTGCACGCCAGATCATCACGAGGCTGCCGCCTGACTTGAGGATTCGCCTGGCGGCATGAACCCACCCCTCAAGCGTTTCCGCCGCCGCCACATGAGCTATCGCACGCGTGCTGTCCGGCGAGGCGCGATGCCGCGAAGCATCATTGAACGGCGGGTTCATCAGCACGACGTCCACGCTGTCGGGAGCAAGGTCCGCGGATGCAAAGCTCTCCGCGCCAGAGGTGACGTCAAGCACAAGCGTTTCGGCCGCAATCGCATTGGCCGACGCGTTGGCCCCGGCCAACTCCGCAAGCTCCTTATCGATCTCGACCAGAACCAACTTGATGCCTGCCACACGCTTGGCAACCGCAAGACCCGCGGCACCCACGCCGGCGCCAAGGTCAACCACGCGATCGCCCGGACAGGCGGGCGTGGCAGCCGCCAGCAGCATCGCGTCGTGGCCGGCCCGGTGGCCCGATTTCGGCTGGCACAAGCGCAATTTGCCACCGAGAAAGGCGTCCTCGGTGACCACGAGCTCACTCATCGGCCCGCAGCTCATGCGCCAGCCCGGCATCGCTCAGGAGCTGGCGGGCCTGGCGGTTGTCGTCCTCATGGACGAGAATCCGGCGCGGCAAAGCGCCAATCGATCCGTCGAGGATGCTCATATTCTGGTCGAGCACCAGATGATGGATGTTGGCGCCATCGAGGAGCGCACCGACCGCCGAAACCAGCACGATATCGTTGGTTCGAACCAATTCCCGCACCTTGCTTTCTCCTTTATTCCCAACGGCTGACGACATGTTGTTACCTGACGGTCTTGCCCCGCCAGTCAGCACTTTCTATGGTTATATGCGAGGATGTGGCCGGTTAGGCAAATCCGGCGGTTATCTGGAGACTGACGTGGCGGTTATTGTTCCCTTCGAAAGCCCCTCTGACGCTTCCATCGAACGGCTGGTCGAGCTGGTGGCCGCGGACATGGCGCGGGTGAACGCGACCATTTTGTCGCGAACGGGCTCGGAAGTCACCATGATCCCGGAGGTGGCCAACCACCTGATTTCATCGGGCGGCAAGCGGCTTCGCCCGATGCTGACGCTGGCGATGGCCAATTTGACGGGCTATTCCGGCGATGGCCATATCAAGCTCGCGGCTTCGGTCGAGTTCATGCATACCGCGACGCTGCTGCACGATGACGTGGTCGACGAAAGCGAATTGCGGCGGGGCAAGTTGTCGGCCCGCATGCTGTGGGGCAACGAGGCAAGCGTGCTGGTCGGCGATTTCCTGCTCGGCCAGGCCTTCCGGATGATGGTTGAAGTCGGCTCGCTGCGCGCGCTCGACATCTTGTCGTCGGCCGCGGCCACCATCGCCGAGGGCGAGGTGATGCAACTGGCGGCGGCAAAGAACACCGCGACGACCGAGGACGAATATCTCGCCGTCATCCGCGGCAAGACGGCCGAGTTGTTCGCAGCCGCCTGCGAAGTCGGCCCCGTGATCGCCAACCGTCCGAAGGACGAGCAAACCGCCTGCCGCTCAGTCGGCATGAATCTCGGGATCGCGTTCCAGCTCGTCGACGACGTGCTCGACTATGGCGGCAAATCGGCCAAGCTCGGCAAGAATGTCGGTGACGATTTTCGCGAAGGCAAGATCACGCTGCCGGTCGTGCTGGCATTTCGTCGCGGCAACGACGTCGAGCGCGAATTCTGGCGCAAGGCGCTGGAGCGCGGAGAAATCAGCGACAGCGATCTCGATCATGCCGTGGGCCTGATGACCAAGCATCGCGCGCTTGAGGACACCATCAACCGCGCGCAGCATTACGGCGCAATGGCGGTCGACGCGCTGGCGCTGTTTCCAGCCTCGCCGATGAAGTCAGCGCTTGAGCAGGTTGTGGCATTCTGCCTGGCAAGAACGCATTAAGATCACTGACCTCGTCATTCCGGGATGGTCCCAACGGGTCGCGCTCCGGAATGACGCTAAAGCGTCAGCTCAGCGTCCCCGAATGCACCCACCACTCCGGGTGGTCTCGGTGAATCTTTTCCGCCGCGCGACCGGCTTCAGCTGTGTTCTCGTAGATCGCAAAGCAGGTGGCCCCGGAGCCGGACATACGCGCCAGCCAGGCGCCGTTGGTCGCGTTCAGCGCCGCGATCACCCGGCCAATGACGGGTTGAATCCGCATCGCGGGGGCTTCCAGATCGTTGGAGCTGGCGGCGAACGCTTCAACCCACTCCTCAAGCGAAGCTCCCGCTTCCGGCCAGGCCATGGCCTGGATGATGTCGGTGAAGCCCACCAGCAATTCGCCGTTACGCAAACCGAGCGCCTTGAACACGTCCTTTGTCGCTACCGCAACGCGCGGATTGACCAGCACGCAAGGAAGCTTCGGTAGGTCGAGCGGCATCAGGCTCTCGCCGACCCCCGTCATGACGCAGGCATGCGAAGCAACGCAGACCGGAACGTCGGCGCCCGTCAACCGCGCGACTTCAATCAGGCGCCTGTCGTCCATCGCAAGGCCATTGGCCCGCGCAAGCAGCCGCAGCGCCGCAGCCGCGTCCGCCGAACCGCCGCCGATCCCGGCCGCGACCGGCAACACCTTGTGAAGCGTGAACGTGCCGCTCTTCAGGCCTGGCACGCGCTCGCTTAGCAAACGCGCTGCCTTTAGCACGAGATTGTCGGCCACCTCGCCACAGGCCGCCGCGAGCGGACCGGTGGTAGCAAGCTGTAGTTCCGCACCAGGAAGCAGGGTGAGACGATCGGCGCAATCGGCAAACGCGACCACGCTTTCGAGATCGTGGAAGCCGTCAACCCGCCGCCCCACCACGCGAAGGGTCAGATTGACCTTGGCGCGCGCGGATTCGACAAGCTCGACGGCAGAGGATTTGACAGCCGCATCGGTCATTTCACCCGAAGTCATAGCGAATGCAAATCCAATAGAAACCGTGAAAAATCCGGAAAATTACGTCTCAACTATCCAGATAGAAAACAATACAAGGCGAAGCGGCGCCAAGGCCGCCATCGGCCTCGGGCCGCAGCTCGGCCTAACCGCCCTTGTCATCCTCTTTTTTCTTGTCGGCGGACGCCGCCGAAGCCTTGTCTTCCTCCGGCATGCCGTTTGCGATCTTGGCCTCGATCTTCGGCAGGTCTTCCGGCTCCGGCTTCAGGTCGCGCGCGTGCGCCCACTGGAATTTGGCCTCAAGCGTTCGGCCGATGCGCCAATAGGCATCGCCGAGATGATCGTTGATGGTGGGATCTTCGGGCTTGAGATCGATCGCACGTTCCAGATTCTTCACCGCATCTTCGTAATTGCCGATGCGGTAATAGGCCCAGCCCAGCGAGTCCACGATGTATCCGTCATCCGGACGCTGATCGACGGCACGCTTGATCATTCTCATGCCTTCGTCGAGATTGATGCCCTGATCGATCCAGGAATAGCCGAGATAGTTGAGCACGTGCGGTTGCTCGGGTTGCAAGTCGAGTGCCTTGCGCATGTCGGCTTCCGCCTTGGTCCACTGCTTGGCGCGCTCCTCGCAAATGCCCCGGTAATAGTAGTAAACCCAGGTGTTCTTGTCGGTGGCTTTCGGCAGGATATCGATGCCTTGCGAGTAGGTGGCAACGCAATCGGCGAACTTCTTGCGGCCACGCTCGATATTACCGAGCGCCATCACGGCCTCGATGTCCTTGGAATCGTCCGCCGTTACCCCCTTCAATATCTTGATCGCTTCGTCGGTTCGGTCGGCGGCATCGAGGTCGATGGCGAGCTGGATTTGCGCGTTGCGCTTCAGCGGCGAAGAAGCCGGCACGCGCTCATAGGACTTGATCGCCATCTGCGGCCGCTTCACCGATTCATAGAGGTCGGCCAGCGACAACAGCGCCATCGGCTGGTTCGGCACCAGATAGAGCGCAAGCTGCAAGTATACGAGCGCAAGATCCTCGCCGCCACGGCGGGTCAGCGTCGCGCCGATGCCGTAGAGCGCCTCTGCGGCGCCGGCCTGCGGTGAATCGACGATCGGCTGCAATTTCTTGCCCGCATTGAGTTCGCGCATCGCATCCTGAACCAGCGGATGCCGCGGCAATTTCTTGTCGAATGCCTCGTAGACCGCCGTTGCGGACGCTGCGTCCTTGTTACGCGACAGCCAGCGGGCATAGTCATCCGTAACCCGCAGCATGGAATCTT
>CAVVZW010000190.1:0-29869 GCA_963752265.1 uncultured Alphaproteobacteria bacterium | reverse complement strand
CTAGCTCGCCGCGACCGCCGCCGTTTGTGTCGGCAAACTCGCGAGCAGCGATTGCAGCGTCACCAGCGTCGAATGATCGGCGAGGCCGTCGACGCGTGAGGGGCGGAAGTGACGCTGGAACGCCGTAACCACTTCCGTGGTCGTGGTGTCGTATTTCCCGGTGATCGAAATTCCGTAGCCGTACCGGGCGAGCGCCTGTTGCAGGTCGCGCACTTCGTCGCTGATCGTGCCGAGCCTCAACCCTTCGCTGCGCACGATCGGCGCCGGTTGAACCCAATGGCCGACCCCGGAATTCGCCATCGAATGCCACGGGAATTTCTCGCCGGGATCTTTCTTGCGCGAGGGCGCCACATCCGAATGCGCCAGCACGCGATGCGACGGCACGTTGCGGCGAAGCATGATGCCGCGGCACAGCGCGATCACGGCGGCGATCTGGCGCAGCGGATATTCCGGATAGCCCCAGTCATGCCCGCGGTTGACGATTTCGATCCCGATCGAACAGGAATTGATGTCGTCTTCGCCCGCCCAGGAGGCGACGCCAGCGTGCCAGGCGCGCTTGGCTTCCGGAACGCATTGGACGATGCGGCCGTCTTCCAGAACGATGTAGTGCGCGGAGACGTCGGTGCCGGCGGTGCAGAGTTGCGCGATCGCGCCCTGCGCGTCGGGCATGCCGGTGTAGTGCAGGAGGATCATGTCGGGCAAACGGCCCTTGTTTCGTTCGCCGAAATTCGCCGAGGGGATGACGTCGGAAGCGATGGAAGAATCTGGCGTGAAGGTCTGCATGTTCGCGATCGGCCGGGGCAGCGTTGCGGCGCGCCGCTTCGAATCAGCGTCAGGGGAGGCGAACGAACCAAGCGACATAAGAGGACTCAAACCCGGCAAGAGAACGGCGATATTTCGATCCACTATTCTCCGAAGATGGCTTGCGCGCAATCGAATGTCGGGCGTGGCTCGAGCATTTTGGCCGGGTGTGTGCGGAAAGCATCACCCGATGGTGGCTTGGTGTCTGCGGCTGGCGAAAAAAGCAGCGGCTTTGCTTTTGTTCCAGAGTCGCCTCCAGCGCAGCCGAATGTCAACGCTTTCTTAACGCTGAATGCCGTTACTAAGGTGTGAAGAGCCGTGCCTGATTTTTAGAGGTTGGGGCGCCGCCGACGTGAGGTTTATGCATAGGGGTGCGCTTTCCGGGTCGGGTCGGAGACCTCCGGCGGCAGAGGGCGCGCGGGAAGCATAGGTTTGACGTGTCCTTTCGAATCTCAGCTCGAATCCCGCTCCCCGGCCGGCCGTCGATATCGGAAAGGCCGGCGAAAAGTTTATTGTTGAGGCGCCATGGACCTTTTCGCGTCCAAGTTTCGCATCGTCTTGCGGCGCTCGGCCGGAGGATCGGCATGACCGAGCTGGCGGGGGCCCGTCCGCGTCATATTCCAGTGCTGGGCCGCGAGGTGCTTGCCTGGCTGAAGCCGCGCGAAGGCGGGATTTATGTCGACGCCACCTTCGGCGCTGGCGGCTATAGCCGTGCCATTCTTGATGTCCCTGACACGCGCGTCATCGGCATCGACCGCGACCGTACCGCGATCTCGGGCGGATTCGACCTGGTCGATCGTTCCAATGGCCGTCTCACTCTGGTTGAGGATCGCTTCTCCAACCTCGCCGAAATTTGCTCAGTGCAAGGCACGCCACGCGTCGATGGCGTCGTGATGGATATCGGCGTGTCCTCGATGCAACTGGATGAGGCCGGCCGCGGCTTTTCGTTTCGTTCCGACGGCCCTCTCGACATGCGGATGGGCGAGGGCGGTCCAGCCGCGGCGGACGTGATCGCGAAGGCGTCGGAAGCTGATCTCGCCAATATCATCTATATTTTTGGCGAGGAGCGTCACTCGCGTGCCGTGGCGCGGGCGATCGTCGCCGCGCGCAAGGAAACGCCGATCACGACTACGCGCGCGCTAGCCGATCTCGTCGGCAAGATCGTGCGTTCGAAGCCGGGCGAAATTCATCCCGCGACGCGGACGTTCCAGGCCTTAAGAATTTTCGTCAACGCCGAACTCGACGAACTGCATCTGGCGCTTTCAGCCGCAGAACAGGTGCTGAAACCCGGTGGCCGGCTGGTTGTGGTGTCGTTTCATTCGCTGGAAGACCGCATCGTCAAGAATTTCTTCAACGAGCGCGCCAAGGCGGGCGGCGGCTCTCGGCATCAGCCGGAGACGACGCAAGCTCAGCCTAGTTTTACCATCCTCACCAAGCGCCCGGTGACGGCCGAAGACGACGAAGTCTCGGGCAATCCGCGCGCGCGTTCCGCCAAGCTGCGCGCCGGCGAGCGTACCGATGCGCCGGCGCATACCACCGCCGCGCTGCCTGGGTGGCCCACCCTCGATACGGTCATGAGGGGAGGCTAGAGCCATGCGCATCATCCATCTCCTCGTGATCGGTGTCCTGGTGTTTGCGGCCGCCTATGTTTACCGGATCAAGATGGAATCGACCGAGCGCACCGAGCGTGTGTTGCGGCTGCGCGCTGAAATTCGCGAAGAGCGAGATGCGATCGCGGTCTTGCGGGCCGAATGGGCCAGGCTCGATTCTCCGATCCGGCTGCAAGGCATCGCCGAGCGGCACCTCGCGCTGAAGCCGCTCAACGCCAATCAATATGACTCCTTGAAGAACCTGCCCGACCGTCCGCCGAACTTCGCAAGGCCCGGCGAGAGCGACCCGATTGGCGCAATGCTCGAGGCGATCGAGGCGACGGCTGATGCACCAGCAGCAACGGGCTCAATCCCGGCGCCGGGGGGGCAGCGATGACCGATCACGCAGCTCGTCCGCAAGAACCTTCCCTTCAGCAGGAGCCTTGGCGGCAGCGGCTGGTCCGCAGCCTGCTGTATGGGCGTAACGTCGATCGCGCCGCAAAAGCGCGCGCCCGCGTCGGCTTTGTGATGCTGGCGTTTATCGCAGTCTACGCCGTGATCGGCGGCCGGCTCGTGATGTTTGCGACCGGCACCGACAGCCACGGCGCGCGCCGCGGCGCAAGCCAGGACGCGATTGCAACCGCGCGGCCCGATATCGTCGACCGCAACGGCGAGATTCTCGCCACCGACGTCAAGACCCCGAGTTTGTTCGGCGAGCCACGCCGCATCATCGACAAGGACGAGGCGATCGAACTCCTGACTGCGACCTTGCCCGATCTCGACACGCCCGAGGTTCGCGAACGTATTGCGGGGCGCAAAGGCTTCGTCTGGCTCAAACGCGAAATAACGCCGCAACAGCAGCAGGAAATTCACCGCCTCGGCATTCCCGGCATCGGCTTTTTGCGCGAAAACAAGCGCGTCTATCCGAGCGGCAACGAGGTCGCGCACCTGATCGGCCTCGTCAATATCGACAACCAGGGCATCGCCGGGATGGAGAAATGGCTGGATAGCAATGGCCTCGCCGACCTGCATCGCGCCGGCTTTGCCACCGACCGCTTGCAGCGTCCAGTCGAGTTGTCGGTCGATCTGCGAGTCGAGCACGCGCTGCGCGACGAGCTGCTCAAGGCGAAAGAGAAATTCCACGCCGAGGCAGCCTCTGGCCTCGTCCTCAACGTCAGGACCGGCGAGGTCGTCGCCATGGTCTCGCTGCCGGACTTCGACCCCAACAGTCCGAAAGAGGTGCACGATCCCGATCGCATCAATCGCCTGACCAAGGGCCGCTACGAGATGGGCTCGACATTCAAGGCGTTTACGCTGGCGATGGCGCTCGATACCGGCAAATACGATCTCAACTCGCTGTGGGATGCGCGCGGTCCGCTGCACTACGGCAAGTTCACGATCCATGACGACGAACCGAAAGGCCGCTTCCTGAACACGAGGGAGGTATTCACTTTCTCTTCCAACGTCGGCGCGGCGCGCATAGCGCTGTCGCAGGGCGTGGAAGCGCACAAGGCCTTCCTGCGCAAGATGGGACAGGTCGAACAGTTGCGCACCGAATTGCCCGAGAGCGACAAGCCGATCGTGCCGAAACCCTGGAGTGAGTTGAATACCATTACGATCGCGTTCGGCCACGGCATGGCGGTGACGCCGATGCAGGCGGCGATGGGGGTCAGCGCGCTGGTCAACGGCGGCTATCTCATTCCGCCGACCTTCCTCAAGCGCACGGAAGCCGAGGCGATGGATATCGCTACGCGGGTGATCAAACCCGAAACGTCGGAGAAGATGCGGTACCTGATGCGGCTCAATGCCGAGATCGGGACCGCGCGCAAGGCCGACGTCAAGGGCTATTACATCGGCGGCAAGACCGGCACGGCCGAGAAGGTCATCAAGGGCCACTACATCAAAAAACGCGTGTTCACCGCCTTTACCGCGATCCTGCCCGCCGACAACCCCCGCTATCAGCTTTTGATCATGCTGGACGAGCCGAAGCCGTTGAAGGAGACCTATGGGTTCATCACGTCGGGCTGGAACGCGGTGCCGACCGCCGCCAACGTGATTTCCCGGATCGCACCCCTTCTGGGCGTCGAACCGCGCTTCGACCTGCCGCCGTCCGACCGCCTTATTCTTGCGGCATCGAGAACAAGCCAGTAAGGCGTAATTATCTACCGTCGCATGGATTCGGGAACGGGCTTTAGCCCTGCTGCGTCAAAACCATCATGGTGAGGAGCGCCTTTTGGCGCGTCTTGAACCATGAGGCCCCGATATTGGCCTCACCCTTCGAGACGCCGCTTGCGCGGCTCCTCAGGATGAGGGAAGAGGGCAAGCTGTGACGCAGTAGGATTAGGGCGCTGACCCACACTGGAATGTCATGAAGCTCTCCGGCCTTTTCAGCGAAGACGCCAAGATCGATCCGCAGGCGAAAGCCGTCGAGATTTCGGGGCTCGCCATCGACAGCCGCGCGGTCAAGCCGGGCGACCTGTTCTTTGCGCTGTCGGGGACCAAGACCGATGGCGCGCGATTCATCGCGGCTGCGATTGCCGCTGGCGCCGTCGCGATCGCGGGCGACCATGCGCCGGCTGGCGGATATCGCGTGCCGTATGTCGTGACGGCCAATCCGCGCCGCGCGCTGGCGCTGGCGGCGGCAAAGTTTTATCCCAACCAACCCTCGACCATCGCCGCCGTTACCGGCACCAGCGGCAAGACATCCGTCGCCGCTTTCACGCGCCAGATCTGGCAGCATCTCGGTTTTGAGGCGGCGAGCATCGGCACCATCGGTCTCGTCTCGCCGAAACGCACGGTCTATGGATCGCTGACCACGCCCGATCCGATCGCGTTGCACCGGCAGCTCGAAGAGATCGCGCGCGATGGCGTTACCCATCTGGCGTTTGAGGCGTCTTCGCACGGGCTCGATCAATACCGGCTCGACGGCGTGCGCGTGAATGCGGGCGCCTTCACCAATCTCTCGCGCGATCACATGGATTACCATCCTGACGTCGCGCATTATCTGGCCGCGAAGCTACGGCTGTTCCGCGATCTCGTCATCGCCGGTGGAACTGCGGTGATCTCGGCCGATCACGATTGTTCGCTTGATGTGATCGAGGCGGCGCGCGAAAAGAATCTGCTGACGATGACGGTCGGCCACAAGGGCGATGGCGCGGGCGAGGGGATTTGCGTTGCCGCAACCCTTGTCGAGGGTTTCGCGCAGCGGCTCGAGCTTGAACATCGCGGCCGCCGGTATTTTGTCCGCCTGCCGCTGGTCGGTGAATTCCAGATCGAGAACGCGATTGTCGCCGCCGGTCTTGCGATCGGCACCGGCAGCGCACCCGAGAAGGTCTTCGCCGCACTTGAACGGCTCGAAGGCGCCAAGGGCCGGCTGGAGCGGGTGGGCGAGCATAACGGCGCGCCGATCTTTGTCGATTACGCGCACAAGCCGGATGCGCTGGCGAAGGCGCTGCAAGCCTTGCGGCCTTATGCGAAGCGAAAACTCGTCGTCGTATTCGGCGCGGGCGGCGACCGCGACGCCGGCAAGCGTCCCTTGATGGGGGCGATTGCCGCTGAAAATGCCGATGAAGTGATTATAACCGACGACAATCCGCGCAGCGAGGATCCGGCCACGATCCGAGCGGCGATCCTCGGTTCGGCAAAAGGCGCGGTGGAAATCGGCGACCGCGCGGAAGCCATCGGCAAGGCCGTTGCGGGTCTCGCTGACGGCGATGTGCTCCTGATCGCCGGCAAGGGCCACGAGACCGGACAGATCGTTGGTGACCGCGTGCTGCCGTTCAGCGATCACGATGCGGTGGCACAGGCTTTGGCGCAGAGGGTTGCATGAGCGCAATGCCACTATGGACATCGGATGCAATGGCTATGGCGATGCGCGCCGAGGTCAATGGCGTGTTGCCGCAAGCGATATCGGGTATTTCGATCGACAGCCGCACGCTGGCCTCAGGTGAAGCGTATTTCGCGATTCACGGCGCGGTGCATGACGGCCATGATTTTGTCGTCGCCGCCTTGAAGGCAGGTGCCGCGCTCGCAGTCGTCGAAAAAGCGCAGGTTCACAAATTCCCATCCGACGCGCCGCTGCTCGTGGTCGACGACGTGTTGGCTTCTCTGGTTGATCTCGCGCATGCCTCGCGCGCGCGGCTCGAAGGGCAGGTGATCGCGGTCACGGGTTCGGTCGGCAAGACCTCCACGAAAGAGGCGTTGTTGCACGTGCTGTCGTCGCAGGGAGAGACGCACGCGTCCGCGGCGTCGTTCAACAATCATTGGGGCGTGCCATTGTCGCTGGCGCGCTGCCCGGCGGACGCGCGCTTTGCGGTATTCGAGATCGGGATGAATCACGCCGGCGAAATCGAGCCGCTTACGAAAATGGTGCGGCCGCACGTGGCCATCATCACCACCGTCGAGCCGGTGCATCTCGAATTCTTTTCCGGCATCGAGGCGATTGCGGACGCCAAAGCGGAAATCTTCGAAGGCGTCGAGGCCGGCGGCGCCGTGGTTCTCAACCGCGACAACTCGCAATTCGCCCGCCTCAGCCGCCGCGCCAGGAAATGCGGGATTGCGCGCATCGTCTCATTCGGCGTGGACAAGAAGGCCGAAGCGCGGCTGATCGACATTTCGCTGCATGCGACCTGCTCGGCGGTGCATGCCGATATTCTCGGGCATGAAGTTACCTACAAGCTCGGCATGCCTGGACGCCACATGGCGATGAATTCGCTTGCGGTGCTTTCGGCGGCCTCGCTCGCGGGCGCCGATCTGGCGCTGGCCTCGCTGTCACTTTCGCAGCTCGTGCCGCCGGCAGGCCGCGGCGTCCGGCAGACGCTGGCGGTGCCCGGCGGCGAAGTCACCCTGATCGACGAGAGTTATAATGCCAACCCGGCCTCGATGGTGGCGGCGCTGAGCGTTCTTGGCCAGGCGAAGATCGGTGCGCAGGGCAGGCGGATCGCGGTATTGGGAGACATGCTGGAATTGGGCGCGACCACCGCCGCCTTGCATGCCGGCCTGAATGACGCCATCAAGACCCATCATGTCGATCTCGTATATTGTTGTGGCCCATTGATGCGGAACCTGTGGGATGCTCTTTCCACCGGCAAGCGGGGCGGCTATGCCGATAGCGCGGCTAGCCTGGAAGCGCAGGTTCTCGCCGCTGTTCGCGCCGGCGATGCCCTCATGATCAAGGGCTCGTTCGGCTCGAAGATGAAAACCATCGTCACCGCGCTCGAAAAGCGCTTTCCCGGCAAGGCCGCGCTCGACGAAGCTGCGGTATAGGCAGACTTAAATGTTCTACTGGCTGATCGATCTCTCCAACACGGTTCCGGCGCTTGCCTTCCTGCACAGCCTGCTGAACGTGTTCCGCTACATCACGTTCCGCACCGGCGGCGCGATGGTGACGGGCGCGCTGTTCGTGTTTCTGTTCGGCCCGTGGATCATCGATCATCTGCGGCTGCGCCAGGGCAAGGGTCAGCCGATCCGCACTGATGGCCCGCAATCGCACATCGTTGCCAAAAAGGGCACGCCGACCATGGGCGGGCTGATGATTCTTTCCGGGCTCGTGGTGTCGACGCTGCTCTGGGCCAATCCGGTCAATCCCTATGTCTGGATCGTGCTGGCGGTGACGCTCGGCTTCGGCTTTGTCGGCTTCTACGACGACTATCTGAAAGTCACCAAGCAGACCCATAGTGGGTTCGCCGGCCGGATCCGCCTTCTGCTCGAAGCGATCATCGCGCTTGTGGCCTGCTACGCGCTGGTGCGGCTCGGCCGCGACGTTTCCTCGACGTCGCTCGCGATCCCGTTCTTCAAGGATATGGTCTTGAATTTCGGCTGGTTCTTCGTGATCTTCGGCGCCTTCGTCATTGTCGGCGCCGGCAACGCCGTCAACCTCACCGACGGTCTCGATGGACTCGCCATCGTGCCGGTCATGATCGCTTCGGCGAGTTTCGGCCTGATCGCCTATCTCGCCGGCAACGCGGTGTTCTCGGACTACTTGCAGATCAATTACGTGGCCGGCACCGGCGAACTCGCTGTCGTCTGTGGCGCGCTGTTGGGCGCTGGCCTCGGCTTTCTCTGGTTCAACGCGCCGCCCGCCTCGATCTTCATGGGCGATACCGGCTCGCTGGCGCTTGGCGGGATGCTCGGCTCGATCGCGGTCGCGGTGAAGCACGAGATCGTGCTCGCCGTGATCGGCGGCCTGTTCGTGCTGGAGGCGGTCTCGGTGATCGTGCAGGTGGCTTCCTTCAAGATGACGGGAAAGCGCATCTTCAAGATGGCGCCGATCCATCATCACTTCGAACAATTGGGCTGGACCGAGCCGCAGATCGTGATCCGGTTCTGGATCATCTCGGTGATGCTGGCGCTCGCCGGCCTCTCGACGCTGAAGCTGCGGTGATATCTTGATCCCCGTCACTTCCTTTGCGGGCAAGATGGTTGCGGTGTTCGGCCTCGGCGGCTCCGGCCTTGCAAGCTGTCATGCGCTGAGGGCGGGCGGCGCCGAAGTGATCGCAGGCGACGACGGCGCCGACAGGCTCGCTGACGCCGCGAAAGCCGGCTTCATCACCGCCGATCTGCGCACCGTGGACTGGTCGCGCTTTGCCGCGCTGATATTGACGCCGGGCGCGCCGCTGACCCATCCCGCGCCGCATTGGAGCGTGCTGATGGCACGCGCTGCTGGCGTCGAGGTGATCGGCGACGTAGAGCTGTTCTGTCGCGAGCGACAACGTCACGCGCCGGACGCGCCGTTCGTCGCGATCACCGGCACCAACGGCAAGTCCACCACCACCGCACTGATCGCGCATCTGATGCGGGTGGCAGGGTACGACACCCAGATGGGCGGCAATATCGGCACCGCGATCCTGTCGCTGGAGCCGCCGCGCAAGGGGCGCGTGCATGTGATCGAGATGTCGTCCTACCAGATCGATCTCACGCCTTCGCTCTATCCGACCGTCGGTATCCTGATCAATGTCAGCGAAGATCATATCGACCGTCACGGCACGCTCGAACATTATGCCGCGGTGAAAGAGCGCCTGGTTGCGGGCGTCCAATCACAGGGCACGGCGATTGTCGGCGTCGACGACATTTGGTGCCGCGCGGCTGCCGACCGGATCGAGCAGGCAGGTAAACGCGTGGTGCGCGTCTCCGTGAAAAATCCGCTTGCCGACGGCCTCTCAGTCGAACACGAAACGATCTGGCGCGCATCGGGCGGCGCGCGCAGCGAGGTCGCAAAGATTGGCGGCATCGGTTCGTTGCGCGGTCTGCACAATGCGCAGAACGCAGCCTGCGCTTCGGCCTGCGCGCTCGCGCTCGGCGTTGCCGGCGATGTCTTGCAAAAGGGCTTGCGCAGTTTTCCCGGGCTTGGCGCATCGCATGGAACAGGTCGGCCGCCGCAGCCATGTGTTGTTCGTCAACGATTCCAAGGGCACCAACGCGGATGCGACCGCGCACGCGCTGTCGTCCTTTGCCGACATTTTCTGGATCGCGGGCGGCAAGCCAAAGGCGGGCGGCATCACGAGCCTTGCCGGTTACTTTCCGCGCATCCGCAAAGCCTATCTGATCGGCGAGGCCGCATCCGAATTCGCCGCCACGCTGGGCGCGGACGTTCCGCACGAGATTTCGCAAACGCTCGATGTCGCCGTCGAACACGCCGCGCGCGACGCGGAAGGATCGGGACTCGGCGAGGCGGTGGTGCTGCTGTCGCCGGCCTGCGCGTCGTTCGATCAGTACCGCAATTTCGAAATCCGCGGGACCAGGTTTCGCGATCTCGTGCAGGCGCTGCCGGGCGTCAAACCGGTGGTGTGAACCCCGCTGTTCCTCGAAACATTCGCAATTCATTAACCTCTTGGAAACCACCATGGGCGACCAATGGGCGCATCTCCTTATTTGGAAACCCCATGCTTTCCCGTGAACAGCGAAACCCCTTCAGCGACTGGTGGTGGACGGTCGATCGCCTGCAACTGGCGGCGATCATCGCGCTGATCCTGGCGGGCGTCATCCTGTCGCTGGCGGCAAGCCCGCAGGTCGCGACCCGGATCCATCTCGATCCCTTCCACTTCTTCAACCATCACGTGGTGTTTCTGCTGCCGTCAATCTTCGTGCTGATCGGCGTATCGTTCCTGTCGCCGCGGCATATCCGGCGCAGCGCGCTGATCATTTTTGCGATCAGCATTGTCCTGATCGTCATCACGTTGTTGATCGGGCCTGAAGTGAAGGGATCGCGGCGCTGGATCACCCTGATCGGGGTGAATATCCAGGCCTCCGAAATCGCCAAGCCGTCTTTCGTGGTGCTTGCCGCGTGGCTGTTTGCGGAGTTGGCGCGGCGTCCGGAAATGCCGGCGACCTCGATGGCGCTGGTGCTGCTGTTGATGCTGGTCTCTCTGCTGGTCATGGAGCCTGATTTCGGCCAGACCATGCTGATCCTGATGGTATGGGGCTCGCTGTTCTTCATCGCCGGCATGCGCATGATCTGGGTGATGGGGCTTGCCGGCGTGGCAGCCACGGGACTGTTCGCTGCCTTTCTTTTCGTGCCGCACGTGGCCAGCCGGTTCAAGCGCTTCTTCGACAAGGCCTCCGGCGATACCTTTCAGGTCGACACCGCGATGGAAGCGTTCGGCAATGGCGGCTGGTTCGGCCTCGGGCCGGGTGAGGGCATCGCCAAGCGAAGTTTGCCCGACAGCCATACCGATTTCGTCTTCGCGGTAGCGGCCGAGGAATTCGGCATCATTCTGTGCCTGGTGCTGCTCGCGCTGTTCGCTTTCGTCGTGATCCGCGCGCTGTCGCGGGCCTATCGAAGCGAAGACATGTTCGCGCGGTTTGCGGCGTCAGGTCTGGCCATTCTGTTTGGCGTGCAGGCAGCGATCAACATGTCGGTCAATCTGCAACTGATTCCGGCGAAGGGCATGACGCTGCCGTTCATCTCCTACGGCGGTTCCTCGATGGTGTCGCTGGCTTACGGTGTCGGCATGATGCTGGCGCTGACACGGCAGCGGCCGCGCACGGAACAGGAATTGATGAATGGTATCGTCACGCCGAGCTATGCGTAGTCGCATCCGCTGTCATTCCGGGATGGTCCGAAGGACCAGACCCGGAATCTCGAGATTCCGGGTTCGCCTCTTCGCGGCGCCCCGGAATGACGGAATGATTCTGGATTGCTTCGTCGCTGGCGCTCCTCGCAATGACGGCACTTTCACTGTAAGGACTGGGCACCATGTCCAATGCTCCTCTCATCCTCCTTGCCGCCGGCGGCACCGGCGGTCATCTGTTTCCGGCCGAGGCGCTCGGCGTGGAACTGATGAAGCGCGGTTTACGTGTGCGGCTCGTCACCGACTCCCGCGCGCTGCGCTACTCCGGCCTGTTCACCCGCGACACCATCGACGTGGTGCCGAGTGAAACTGTGCGCAGCCGCAATCCGTTGTCGCTCGCCCGCACCGGCTTTACGCTGGCCGTGGGCATGGCGACCGCGATTTATCTTTTGCGCAAGCTGAAGGCCGCCGCCGTCGTCGGTTTCGGCGGTTATCCGACGCTGCCGCCGCTCGTCGCCGCGCGCCTGCTCGGCATTCCCGCGGTCATTCACGATGCCAATGCGGTGCTCGGCCGCGCCAATCGTTTTCTCGCCAGCCGAGTCAGTGCGATCGCAACCTCGCTGCCCGGCGTGCTCGACCGCGACCCCGAACTCGCCTCGAAGACCACGACCGTCGGCACGCCGATGCGTCCCGGCATTCTCGCGGCCGCGGGTGTGAAATACGCCGCGCCCGATGCGGCCGGGCCATTTCGATTGCTGGTGGTCGGCGGCAGCCAGGGCGCGCGCGTGATGGCGGACATCGTGCCTGACGCGATCCAGAAACTCGAACCTTCGCTGGTGAGCCGGCTGATGCTCACCCAGCAGGTGCGCGAAGAAGACATGACGCGGGTTCGTGCGGTCTATGACCGGCTCAAGATCAGCGCCGAATTGGCGCCGTTTTTCACCGATTTGCCGGCGCGGCTCGCGGCCAACCATCTGATCATCTCGCGCTCGGGAGCCGGAACGGTGTCCGAACTCGCGGCCATAGGCCGTCCCTCGATTTTGGTGCCGCTGCCCGGTTCGATCGATCAGGACCAGTTCGCCAATGCCGGCGTGCTCTCGCAAGTCGGCGGGGCTTTGCGGATCGTGCAGAGTGACTTCACGCCTGACCGGCTGGCTGGCGAAATCTCCGCGCTCGCCGTTGAACCCTTAAAACTGGCAGGCATGGCACAGGCGGCGCGAAGCGCCGGCCGGCTCGACGCCGCCGAACGGCTCGCCGATCTGGTGGTGAAAGTGGCCGGGATTTGACAGCTGTCATTCCGGACGGACCGCATCGCGGGCCGATCCGGAATCTCGAAATTCCGGGTTCGATGCTGTCGCATCGCCCCGGAATGACGAAAAAGCCTTGTCAGTCTCTCCGAAGCGGGCCATCCACGCCTTCTTTCAGCCATCCGGCCTGCCCTGAATCAGCTAAAAGACATGGATGCCCGGGACGAGCCTGGGCATGACGATGAGAGAGCCCGACCATGAGACTGCCGCGCGAGATCGGACCCATTCACTTCGTCGGCATAGGCGGTATCGGGATGAGCGGCATCGCCGAGGTGCTGTGCAATCTCGGCTACACGGTGCAGGGCTCGGATGCGTCCGAAAGCGCCAATGTCGTGCGCCTGCGCGAAAAGGGAATCAAGATTTCTGTCGGCCATCAGGCGGAGAACGTCGCGGGCGCCGATGTCGTTGTGGTCTCGACCGCGATCAAGCGCGACAATCCGGAATTGATGGCGGCGCGCGCGAGCCGCATTCCGGTGGTGCGGCGGGCGGAAATGCTCGCCGAACTGATGCGGCTGAAAAGCTGCGTGGCGATCGCGGGCACCCATGGCAAGACCACGACAACGACCATGGTCGCAACCTTGCTCGATGCCGGCGGTCTTGATCCGACCGTGATCAACGGCGGAATCATCAATGCGTACGGCTCCAATGCGCGTCTCGGCGCTGGCGACTGGATGGTCGTGGAGGCCGACGAGAGCGACGGCACGTTCCTGAAGTTGCCGGCGGATGTCGTGATCGTCACCAATATCGATCCGGAGCATCTCGATCATTTCAAGACGTTCGAGGCGATCCAGGAAGCCTTTTACGATTTCATTGAGAACGTGCCTTTCTACGGGTTCGCCGTGATGTGCATCGACCATCCAGTGGTGCAAACCCTCGTCGGCAAGATCGAGGACCGCCGCATCATCACCTATGGCGAAAATCCCGCAGGCCGACGCGCGGCTCGTCGATCTCACCCCGACGGGTGGCGGCTCGAACTTCAAGGTCGTGATCCGCGATCGCAAGCGCGATAACGCGCATGAGATTCGCCGATATCACGCTGCCGATGCCCGGCCGTCACAATGCCTTGAACGCCACGGCGGCGATCGCGGTGGCGCATGCGCTAGGGCTTTCGAACGATGCGATCCGTGAAGCGCTGGCCGGCTTCGGCGGCGTGAAGCGGCGCTTCACCAAAACCGGCGAAACCAATGGCATCACCATTATCGACGACTACGGTCATCATCCGGTCGAGATCGCGGCTGTGCTGAGGGCCGCGCGCGAGTCGACCAACGGCAAGGTCATCGCCGTGGTGCAGCCACATCGTTTCACGCGGCTGCAATCGTTGTTTGAGGAGTTTTGCACCTGCTTCAACGATGCCGATGCCGTTGTCGTGGCCGAGGTGTACGCGGCCGGCGAAACGCCGATCGAAGGCATCGACCGCGATCACTTCGTGCTCGGCTTGCGCGCGCACGGCCATCGCGAGGTGATCCCGCTGCCGAATGCGGCGGCGCTTGCGGCTATCGTCAAGGGCGTCGCGGGCAAAGGCGATCTCGTCGTTTGTCTTGGCGCCGGCAACATCACGCAATGGGCCTACGCGCTGCCGGGCGAATTGAAGGCGCTGGGGTAACGTGACCTTCCCCGACATCACGCCCGAACTCAAAACCGCGATGCCGCAATTGCGCGGGCGGTTGACGGCGAACCAGCAACTTTCCGAGTTGACTTGGTTCCGCGTCGGCGGGCCTGCTCAAATGCTGTTCACGCCGGCGGATGAAGACGATCTCGCTTATTTCCTTCGGTCTCTTCCGACGGAGATTCCGGTCACCGTCGTCGGCGTCGGTTCCAACCTGATCGTACGCGACGGCGGATTGCCGGGCGTCGTGATCCGTCTCGCGCCTCGCGGTTTCGGCGAGGTGAGCACGCAAGGCGAAGTCGTTGTCGCGGGCGCGGCCACGCTCGACAAGCGCGTGGCGGAGACAGCTTCCGCCTCCAACCTTGGCGGGCTTGAATTTTTCTTCGGCATTCCCGGCAGCATCGGTGGCGCGCTGCGGATGAATGCCGGCGCCAACGGTGCGGAGACCAAGGATGTTCTGCTCGAGGCAACTGGCATCGGTCGCGACGGCCAAAAGCATGTCTTCACCAATGCCGAGATGAAATTCGTCTATCGCAATTCCGGCGTCGATCCGTCCGTCATTTTTACTTCGGCGCGCTTTCAGGGCAGGCCCGCGACGCGTGAGGCGATCCGCATCCGCATGAACGAGGTGCAGGCCCATCGCGAGGCTGCGCAACCCATTCGTGAGAAGACCGGCGGATCGACCTTCAAGAATCCAGCCGGATATAGCGCATGGAAATTGATCGATGCCGCCGGATGTCGCGGTTTACGCGTCGGTGGCGCGCAGGTCTCTGAAATGCACTGCAACTTCCTGATCAATACCGGCGAGGCGACCGCCAGCGATATCGAAACCCTGGGCGAGACCGTGCGCGCGCGAGTTAAGGAAAATTCGGGAATCGAGCTACACTGGGAAATCAAGCGGATCGGGATTTCTTGATGCGGATCACCATTCTTTTCGGCGGCACGAACAAGGAGCGGCTGGTGTCGGTGGCGACGGCCCAAGCGCTGCACACGGCGCTGCCCGAAGCCGACCTGTGGTTCTGGGATGCTGACGACAGCGTGCACGAGACCAGCGGCAAGGCGCTGCTCGATCACATCAGGCCGTTCGAAGACCCGTTCAAGCCTGACGGCGCGCGCCTCGCACGCTCGATCGAGCAGGCGATGGACCGGGCCCAGGCGGATGATCGTGTGCTGGTGCTGGGCCTGCATGGCGGCCGCGCCGAGAATGGCGAGTTGCAGGCGATGTGCGAGCTTCGCAAGGTTGCTTTCACCGGCTCAGGCTCGGCCTCGTCAAATCTTGCCTTCGACAAGGTCGCGGCCAAGCGGTTTGCGTCGATCGCGGGCGTCAATTCTCCGACCGGAATTGCGCTTTCCGACATCGAGGCGGCCTTTGCCGAGCATGGCAAACTGATTGCCAAACCCGCGCGCGATGGTTCGAGCTATGGGCTGATCTTCGTTCATTCCAAGCAGGATATCGCAGCGGTTCGCAACGCTGCTCGAAGCGAGGAATACGTCATCGAGCCGTTTATCGCCGGCACCGAAGCGACCTGCGGCGTGCTGGAGCAGGCGGATAGTTCGGTGATCGCGCTGCCGCCGATCGAGATCATTCCGGCCGAGGGCGGGCTCGGTTTTGATTACCGGGCAAAATATCTTGCGAAAGCCACGCAAGAAATCTGCCCGGGGCGATTTTCGCCCGAGATCAGCGCCGCCATCATGGACATGGCCTTGCGGGCGCACAAAGCGTTGTCGTGCACCGGCTATTCCCGCACCGACTTTATCGTCTCCGATAAGGGGCCGGTCTATCTCGAAACCAACACCTTGCCCGGCCTGACCAAGGCCTCGCTCTACCCGAAGGCGCTGAAGGCCTTTGGGCTCGATTTCGTCGATTTCCTGCGGGACCAGATCGCTATCGCGGAGCGGCGCGCGCGGGGGCGGTGATTCGTTTCAGGGCGGGGTCTGCCTGGAACTAGCCGTCCGTTACCGAAATCCTAACGTTACTTACCAAAGCCTTATCGAAACACGTCAAATCCGGTCCTGACCCGGCCAAATTTACCCTTTGTTTACCAGGAAGTCCGAAGGTTAACGCTGGCGGCGCGTATGCGCTCGGCTGCCGGGGACGCGAGCTATTGGCGGGCTTTTCCGCTTTTCGCGAGCGTGGGGATGGTGAGCTTTCTCAAGCCCGGCACGGCCGAGCCGTCAGATGCGTTCGCGCCCCGCAATTCCTTGCGGGAACAACAGGTGACGAGCTCGAGTAATGGATGGTGGAGGACGTCTCGCCCGGTCGCCGCGATCGTCGAGGCAACAGTCTGATCTGATGGACGCCGTCACTGGCGCGGCGGCCGCGCTGCGCCCGCGGCTGCGTCGGGTATCGTCTCCCGCCAAATCACGCCGCTTCGATCGCGACGAAGCGCCGCCCCGTCTGATTGCCTTTATCGAACGCCGCCTGCCGCGCCGCTCCGGCCTCGTCGCAACCCTGTTGCTGCTGACCGCGAGCGCTGGATTTGGCATCGTCAAAGGCGGCCATCTCGAAGCTTTCATCGCTGGCGTCAGCGACACGCGCAACGCGCTGGCCAATTCAGCCGGATTCCGGATCACGTCCGTGGCCATCAACGGCCGCAAGCAACTCACCCAGGACGAGGTGCTCACGACCGGCGGCGTCAACGGGCGCTCCTCGCTGTTGTTCCTGGATGCCGCCTCGGTCCGCGAGAGGCTGAAAGCCGACGCCTGGATCGCCGAAGCCACCGTGCAGAAGCTTTATCCCGGCCAGTTGCGCATCGATATCGTCGAACGGACACCGTTTGCGCTCTGGCAACGGGATGGCCGGCTGTCGGTGATTTCGGAGGATGGCGCGGTGTTGGAGCGCTACGCCCCGGATCGCTTCCTCAAGCTGCCGCTGGTGGTGGGCAAGGGCGCTGAGGCCCGCGCCAGAGATTTTCTGGCACTGCTCGCCCGTTACCCGCAGGTCAACGCCGTCACAAAGGCTGCGACCCTCGTCGGCCAACGGCGCTGGAATCTCAGGCTCAATGACGGCCTCGACGTCCGGTTGCCGGAAAACGACGTCGGCAATGCGCTTGCCGCCTTGAGCAACCTCGATCACGACGAGCACCTGTTCTCCAAGGACATCGTCGCGATCGATCTGCGGCTGCCTGACCGGCTGATCGTGCAGTTGTCGGATGACGCGGCCAAGGCCCGCGAAGAAGCGCTCAAGAAGAAAGAGCCGAAAAAGAAGGTCGGCGACGCATGAGCCGCTCCGATCCCAGCCAGGCGCCGAAGACGCGTCCCATGTCCGGCAAGCGCACCGCTTTGGTCGCTTCACTCGACGTCGGCACCAGCAAGATCGCCTGCATGATCGCGCGGCTGACGCCGTGCGCGCCGAGCGAAGCCTTGCGCGGCCGCAGCCATGCGGTGGAACTGATCGGCTACGGCCAGATTCAGTCGCGTGGCGTCAAGGCGGGCGCCGTCGTCGATCCCGTTGAATGCGAGCAGGCCGTTCGCCAGGCGGTTGCGGCTGCCGAGGATATGGCCAAGGTCCGGGTTGAATTGGTGTTGCTGTCGGTATCGGCCGGGCGTCTGCAGGGCCAGCTGGTCGAGGCGGCCGCCGACGTCAGGGGTGGCGCCGTGACGTCCGCCGACGTCGCACGCATCGCCTCCGCCGGCATGCACCATGCGACCGGCGAAGGCCGCACCGCGCTGCATGCGCTGCCCATCAGCTATTCGATCGACGGTGTGAAGGGCGTTCGCGACCCCAAGGGCATGGTGGCGCGGCAGTTCGGCGTCGACATGCATGTCGTCACGGCCGATACGACGGCTGTCAAGAATCTGATGCTGGTGGTCGAACGCTGCCACCTCAATGTCGAGGCGATGGCGGCCAGTCCCTATGTGGCCGGTCTTTCGGTCCTGACCGACGATGAGGCCGATCTGGGGGCGGCGGTGGTCGAAATGGGGGCGGGGACCACCACGATTGCGACCTATTCCGGCGGGCGGTTCATGCACGCGTCCGGGTTCGCGCTCGGCGGCCATCACATCACCATGGATCTGGCGCGGGGACTCTCGGCGTGCATTGCGGATGCCGAGCGAATCAAGACGTTATATGGCACGGTGCTGACCGGCGGGTCTGACGCACACGAGTTAATGTCCGTGCCGTCTGCCGGCGACGACGAGCTGGATGTTCCGCAGGTCGTGTCACATGCCACGATCGCGAACATTATCCGGCCCCGTGCCGAGGAGATTTTTGAGATGGTCAGGGACCGGCTTGCGGATTCTCCCTTTGCGGCGGAACCGAAAGCCCGTGTGGTCTTGAGCGGCGGCGCCTGCCAGCTCACCGGCACGCTTGAACTGGCCACGCGGATTCTCAACCGGCCGGTTCGCATCGGCCGTCCGCTCGGTTTCAGCCGGCTCTCCAGCGAAGCCAAGGGAGCTTCCTTCGCGGTGCCGACCGGTCTGCTGGTCTATCCGCAATACGCTCATCTTGAACATGTCGAACCGCGGCATACGCGGCAGCTCCGGACAGGGACCGACGGCTATTTCGGAAAGGTCGGACGATGGCTTCGAGAGGGCTTCTGATGACCCATTTCCTCAATTCTTTGATTTCACCAACACCCGCGCCCACCGGCCGGGGCGAACCCACGCGCGCGTGATCGAGAGGCAACCATGGCACTCAATATAACCCCTCCTGACATTCATGAGCTGAAGCCCAAGATCACCGTCTTCGGCGTCGGCGGAGCTGGCGGCAATGCCGTCAACAACATGATCACCGCGGGGCTTCAGGGGGTCGATTTCGTCGCCGCCAATACCGATGCCCAGGCGCTGACGATGTCGAAGGCGCAGCGCCTCATCCAGATGGGCACGCAGGGGCTAGGCGCCGGCGGCCAGCATGATGTTGGTGCGGCCGCGGCCAACGAAGTGATCGACGAGATCCGCGATCACATCTCCGGCGTCAACATGGTGTTCGTCACCGCCGGTATGGGCGGCGGCACCGGCACCGGGGCTGCCCCGGTCATCGCCAAGATCGCGCGCGACCTCGGCATCCTCACCGTCGGCGTCGTGACCAAGCCGTTCCACTTCGAAGGCCAGCGCCGGATGCGCACGGCGGAAGCCGGCATCGCCGAGCTGCACAAGGTCGTCGACACGCTTCTGATCATTCCGAATCAGAACCTGTTCCGGGTTGCCAACGAAAAGACCACCTTCGCCGACGCCTTCGCAATGGCCGACCAGGTGCTGTATTCGGGCGTCGCCTGCATCACCGACCTGATGGTCAAGGAAGGCCTGATCAACCTCGACTTCGCCGACGTCAGGGCGGTGATGAGGGAGATGGGCAAGGCGATGATGGGTACCGGCGAAGCTACCGGCGAAAAGCGGGCGCTGACCGCAGCCGAAGCCGCGATCGCCAACCCGCTCATCGATGACAGTTCGATGAAGGGCGCCCGTGGCCTTCTGATCTCGATCACCGGCGGCAAGGATCTGACGCTGTTCGAAGTCGACGAAGCCGCCACCCGCATTCGCGAGGAAGTCGATCAGGACGCCAACATCATCGTCGGCGCCACCTTCGACGAGACACTCGACGGCATCATCCGCGTTTCGGTGGTGGCCACCGGCATTGAACAGGCGGCGATTTCGCGCGCTTCCGGCAATGCACCGGCCCCCGTGGCCGTGGCCGCCGTCGCCCCTGCGAGTTCGTCTCCCGATACCCGTCTGGCTGAGCTGACCGCACGGCTTCGCGCCGACAATGCGCGGCTGGCTGAGCGCGCCCAGAAACTTGAAAGCCCGAACACGGCCAAGCCCGCGCCGGTGGCGCAGACGCGTCCCAGCAACTCGATCGAGCACGCGGCACTGGCGGCTATTGCGGCGGCTGTTGCGCCCGATGCCCCGCGGGCACCTGCTGCGGCCGCACCGTTGCAGCCGGCGGCCTATGGCGATGTCACGGTTCGTCCGATTGCACAAAAGCCGTCGCTGTTCCCCGATCCGGAAGCAGCCCCCGCGCCGGCCGTCGAATCAGCGCCGCCGGAAACCTTCATCCCGCAAGCGGCCGAGCGTGCGCCGGTCCGTGCGCCGCGGATGCCGAAATTCGAGGAATTGCCGATGCCGGCCCAGAATGAAATCCGGCAGGCCCGCGGCGAAACCGAGGAGGAGCATCCGCAAAAGACCCGGATGTCGCTGTTGCAGCGTCTGGCCAATGGCCTGAGCCGGCGCGACGAAGAAGACGAAGCACCGGTCTCGGGTCGTCCTTCCACTCCCGTGATGCCGCCAATGCCCGAGCGCAAGCCCCAACGGTCTGTCGCTGAGCAAATGGCGAGTCGCCCGGTATCCGAGTATGCTCCGCGGCAAGCTCCGCAGGGTTTGGACACCCATGGCCGCCAGGCACCTGTGGCCCCGGCGCCACAGGGCGATGACCATCTTGATATTCCGGCTTTCCTGCGCCGGCAGGTCAATTGAAGTTTGTTACAATCTTGACGTCACAAAAGGCCCCCGCCGTATCGTCGGGGCCTTTTGGTTATCCACAGGCTTTGGCTCGGGGTTTCCGTTTCAAGCCATTGAAATCACATCGCTAAACGATAGTGAGTGAAGCCGGATGATTGCCCGAAGTTGACGTCTTCGGGTGCTGGATTTGGGATAAGGCTTGGCGCGAATACGGCGGAGATGGGGTAACAATCGGTAAAAAAGCGTGAGTTGGCGCGCAATAAGGCAACGCTTATTGTTCAACCGTGACTTGGGGAACCTCCGAGTCGGACTGACATCAAAAGGGGAAGTCAGCCCGGTCTTGCGGTAAGTCAGTGTGGGCACTTCTGTATGAAATTCAGCCGGCAGACAACGCTGCGTTCGCAAGCTACCGTCACGGGTGTCGGTGTCCATTCCGGACTGCCGGTCAATCTGACAATTGGGCCCGCATCCGTGGATGCGGGTTTTATTTTTGTCCGCACTGGCCTTGATGGCTGCGACCGCGAGGTTCGCGCCGTGGCCGAGTCGGTGATTGCGACCGAATTCGCCACCGTGCTCGGCGACCGCGAGGCGCCGCTCGTCTCCACCGCCGAGCATGTATTGGCGGCGCTGCGCGGCATGGGCGTCGATAACGCCACGATCGAAGTCGATGGCCCCGAAGTGCCGATCATGGACGGCAGTGCTGCGGCCTTTGTCGCCGCGATCGATCAGGCGGGCATCGTCTCTCAATCGGCCGCGCGCCGTTTCATCCAGGTGATGAAGCCGGTGCAGGTTGCGGTTGGTGATTCCTTTGGCGAATTGCGGCCACACGCTTCCGGCTTCCGCGCCGATGTCGAGATCGACTTCCCAAACCCCGTGATCGGCCGCCAGGTCTATTCGCTCGATTTGAGTCCTGAGCGGTTCCGCCGCGATATTTCCCGCGCCCGGACCTTTGGCTGCGTCAACGATGTCGCGCGGCTCTGGAGCGCCGGTTTCGCGCTGGGCGCCTCCTTCGAAAATTCGGTGGTGTTTGACGAAACCCGCCTGCTCAACACCGAAGGCCTGCGCTACAGCGACGAATGCGTGCGCCACAAGGTGCTGGACGTGATCGGCGACCTCGCGCTTGCGGGTCTGCCGCTGCTCGGCGCCTTCCGCTCGGTGCGCGGTGGCCACAAGCTCAATCACGCCGTGCTGACCGCGCTTCTGGCCGACCGCACGGCCTATCGGGTGGTCGAGGCTGAACCCGCCCGCCGTTCCCGTACCCACGCCGAGGTTGGCAGCGGCATGGTCGGCGGCATGGTCGCTCCCGCCTACGGTCCCGACGTTTCCTGAAACGTCTCTTCCTGATCTGCCGGGTTGACCAGTCCTGTCGCGACAAAGCGCATCTTTGCGGACGAAATCCACGCGTTTGGCCCCGGAACGACGATTCGGGACGATAACCATGAGGGATCACGGCCCTTCAAATCCGCCTTAATCCGGGCGAAATACCTGCGTATCCGGTTGGTTAAGGGACTTGTTTTAGGTAGACAGGGCCGGGGCAAGGCAGATCCGCGCCGGCTCTGGTTTTTGCCGCGCCCGATCCGCTCGAAAGGCGTCTGAACTCTATGCCGACAAAGCGTATGACGCTCGTTGACCAGCGACTTTCAAACCGTTGGAGCCTTGAAGGCTTCGCGCGGCATCGTTTCATGCGGCCCGTGCGCGTCGTTGTCGGCCTTGCCGTCGCCGCCACGGTTTTGAGCGCGTGCAGCTCGGCCACCGAATTATTCGACAAGGTCACCCAAAAGGACGAGACCTTCGTCGAGGAGCCCGCGGAAAAGCTCTACAACGAAGGTCTGTTCCTGACCAACGAGAAGAGAGATCCGAAGGGCGGCGCGAAGAGGTTCGAGGAAGTCGATCGCCAGCATCCTTATTCGGATCTCGCGCGCAAGTCGCTTCTGATGTCAGCCTACGCCTATTACCAGGCCAGCGACTATGACAGCTGCATCGGGGCTGCGACCCGTTACGTCACGCTGCATCCGGGAAGCCCGGACGCGGCTTACGCGCAATATCTGATTGCGGCCTCGCATTACGACCAGATTCCCGACGTGTCCCGCGACCAGGGCCGCACCGAGAAGGCGATCGCAGCCCTCGAAGAAGTGGTGCGCAAATATCCGACGTCGGAATACGCCGTCAGCGCGAAAGCGAAGCTCGAGGCTGCGCGCGACCAATTGGCGGGCCGCGAGATGACCGTCGGCCGCTATAACATGAGCAAGCGCAACTACATTGGCGCCATCAACCGCTTCAAGATCGTGGTGACGCAGTACCAGACCACGCGCCATGTCGAAGAAGCGCTGGCGCGCCTGACCGAAGCCTATATGGCGATCGGTATCGTCAGCGAGGCGCAAACCGCCGCCGCCGTGCTCGGGCACAATTTTCCCGACAGCCCCTGGTACAAGGACGCCTATAATCTAGTAAAGTCCGGCGGCTCCGAACCGACCGAGGACCAGGGCTCTTACATTTCCAGGGCCTTCAAGAAGCTGGGTCTTGCTAGGAATTAATTAATGCTCGCGCGTCTGTCGATCCGTGACATCGTCCTGATCGAACGGCTCGATATCGAGTTTTCCCGCGGTCTTGCGGTTTTGACCGGCGAGACCGGCGCCGGCAAATCCATCTTGCTCGATGCCTTTGCATTAGCTCTCGGCGGCCGTGGCGATGCGGGCCTGGTTCGGCATGGCGCCGAGCAGGGCCAGGTGACGGCTGTGTTCGACGTGCCGAAGGGCCATCCGGCCGCGGCGCTCCTCGCCGACAACGGCCTCGAAGATACCGGCGAAATGATCCTGCGCCGCGTGCAACTCGCCGACGGCCGCACCCGCGCTTTCATCAACGACCAGGCGATCAGCGTGCAGACCCTGAAAGCGCTCGGCACCACGCTGGTCGAAATCCACGGCCAGCATGACGAACGGGCGCTGGTCGATGCCTCGACCCATCGCCGTCTGCTCGATGCGTTCTCCGGCCTCGAAAAAGAAGTCGCGGCACTCGAAAAGCTCTGGGAGGCTCGGCGCGAGGCCAATCATTCGCTCGACGAACATCGCGCCGGCATGGAGCGCGCCGCCCGTGAGGCGGACTATTTGCGCCACGCCTCCGACGAATTGAAGCAACTCGCGCCAAAGGACGGCGAAGAGACGAACCTTGCCTCTCGCCGCACCACCATGATGCAGGGCGAGAAGATCGCAGCCGACCTGCGCGAAGCGCTGGATGCCGTCGGCGGCGATCATTCGCCGGTCGCGAGTTTATCGGCAGCCGTGCGCCGGCTCGAACGGCGGGCGGCCAATTCGCCGGCCCTCGTCGAACCTGCGGTCAAGGCGATCGACATCGCCATCAACGCGCTGGAGGAGGCCGACCAGCATCTCACGGCTGCACTACGTGCGGCCGATTTCGATCCCGCCGAGCTTGAGCGCATCGAGGAGCGGCTGTTCGCGTTGCGCGCGGCTTCGCGCAAATATTCGACGCCGGTCGATGGGCTTGCGGCATTGGCCGCAAAATACGCCGCCGACGTCGCGCTGATCGATGCCGGCGCCAATCAGTTGAAGAAGCTGGAAGAGGCCGCTGTTACCGCCGACAAGCATTATGCGGCGGCTGCGACCAAACTCTCCGCCGTGCGGGTCAAGTCGGCGGAAAAGCTCAACAAGGCGGTCAATGCCGAACTCGCGCCGCTCAAGCTCGAACGCGCGAAATTCACCACGCAGGTTGAATCCGATCCGGCCTCGCCCGGTCCGCAAGGCTATGACCGCGTCGAGTTCTGGGTGCAGACCAATCCGGGCACCCGGCCTGGCCCGCTGATGAAGGTCGCCTCCGGCGGCGAGCTGTCGCGGTTTTTGCTGGCGCTCAAGGTCGTGCTGTCCGACCGCGGCTCGGCGCCGACGCTGGTGTTTGACGAAATCGATACGGGGGTGGGCGGCGCGGTCGCGGACGCGATCGGCGCGCGGTTGTCGCGGCTGGCCTCCAAGGTCCAGGTGATGGCGGTGACGCATGCGCCGCAGGTCGCGGCCCGCGCGGATCAACATCTGCTTATTTCCAAGGATGCGCTCGACAGGGGCAAGCGTGTCGCCACCCGCGTCAATGCGCTGGCCGCCGATCACCGCCGCGAGGAAATCGCCCGCATGCTGGCGGGTGCGGAAATTACCGCCGAGGCGCGGGCGGCCGCCGAGCGGCTGCTCAAGGCCGCGACGGCGTAAAGCGCTCCGTCGTTCCGGGGCGCGTCGAAGACGCGAACCCGGAACCTCGAGATTCCGGGTCTGGTCCGGAGCCTGTTATCGGGCCGCGCTTTGCGCGGACCCGTTGGGACCATCCCGGAATGACGACCTTAAGTACAAATCGTATCGTACAGATCATTCCATTGAGGATTCTCGGCCTCAATCTATATTGTTCGTTACGCCGATGTAGGTGGCGCCGTCCTTCCTACTTGCGATGATGTAGACGTAGTAACTCATGAATGCCGCCCAAATTTCATCTCATCAGCGCTGGCGCGAATCTGGAATTTCGAGATTCCGGGTCTGGTCCTTCGGACCATCCCGGAATGACGGAGCATAATTGTTAGCATGGTGACAAAGGCAAAACCCAAATCGCTCCCCGACGTCGCCAAGCTCACCAAGGCTCAGGCGAAGATTGAGCACATGCGGCTGGCGCTCGAACTTGAGGGGCACGACAAGCGCTACTATCAGGACGACGCGCCCAGCGTGACCGACGCTGAATACGATGCGCTGCGTCAGCGCTTCAACGCCATCGAGAAGCGCTTTCCGGAATTGGTCGATGCCTCCTCGCCGTCGCAGAAGGTCGGCGCCGCGCCTTCCGGCAGATTCAAGAAGGTCCGCCACGCCATACCGATGCTCTCGCTCGACAACGCCTTTGCCGAGGAAGACGTCGTCGATTTCGTCGGCCGCATCCGCCGCTTCCTGAAGTTATCCGAGGACGAACAGATCGATTTTTCCGCCGAACCGAAGATCGACGGGCTCTCGATGTCGCTCCGTTATGAGGACGGCGAACTTGTCACGGCCGCGACGCGCGGCGACGGCGCGGAGGGCGAGGACGTCACTGCCAACATCCGCACGCTGGAAGACGTGCCGAAGAAGCTGAAGGGCCGAAAAATACCTTCAATCTGCGAGGTGCGTGGCGAAGTTTACATGACCAAGAAGGCTTTTCTGGCGCTCAATGAGCGGCAGAAAGCTGCTGGCGATACGATGTTCGCCAACCCGCGTAACTCGGCTGCCGGCTCGCTACGCCAGAAGGACCCCACGATCACGGCTTCACGCCCGCTCGGCTTCTTTGCCTATGCCTGGGGCGAAATGGCCGAGATGCCGGCCGAGACCCAGTCGGGCATGATTGCCTGGTTCGAGAGTTGTGGCTTCACGACCAATCCGCTCACCAAAATCTGCCATTCAGTCGAGCAGTTGATCGCGTTTCATCGCAAGATCGAACAGCAGCGCGCCAAGCTCGACTACGATATCGACGGCGTCGTCTACAAGGTCGATCGGCTGGACTGGCAGGAACGTCTGGGTTTCGTCTCGCGCACGCCGCGCTGGGGCATCGCGCATAAATTCCCGGCTGAGCGCGCCGTCACGGTGTTGCGGGATATCGAAATCCAGGTCGGGCGCACCGGCTCGTTCACGCCGGTCGGAAAGCTCGAACCGGTCGGCGTCGGCGGTGTCATTGTGCAGAACGTGACGCTGCACAACGAGGATTATATCAATGGCATTGGTGGCGACGGGGAACAGCTGCGCGAAGGCCGCGACATCAGGATCGGCGACACCGTGGTGGTGCAGCGCGCCGGCGACGTGATTCCGCAAATCGTCGATGTCATGATCGACAAGCGGCCCAAAGACGCCAAAGAATTTCACTTTCCGAAAAAGTGCCCATGCCCGTTGCACACCGACGTCGTGCGTGAGGAAACCGCGACCGGCGAGGAAGGCTCGCGCGCCCGCTGCACCGGCGAGTTTGCCTGTCCCTTCCAGAAGATCGAGCACCTGAGACTTTTTGCCTCGCGGCGCGCCTTCGATATCGAGGGGCTCGGCGAGAAGCAGATTCAGTTTTTCTTCGAAGAACAATGGGTCAAGGAGCCCGCCGACATCTTCACGCTGCAAAAGCGTAACGCCAAACTCAAGCTCGAGGAAATCGAGGGCTACGGCGAGACTTCGGTGCGCAATCTCTTTGCGGCGATCGAGGAGCGGCGCAAGATTTCGCTGGAGCGTTTTATCTATGCGCTCGGCATGCGCCATGTCGGGGAGACCACGGCGCTGGCGCTGGCGCGGGGGTATGGTTCCTGGGATGCGTTCCACGACGCTTGTCTGAAGGTCACCAAAGACGACGAGGAGGCCATCGCCGAGATGGATGCGCTGGATCAGATCGGCGACACCGTGATCGCGAGCATCAAGGCCTATTTCGGCGAAAGCCATAACCGCGGTATTGTCGAGCGGTTGACACGCGAGGTCACGATCCTTGATGCCGAGAAGCCGAAGAGCAATTCGGCCGTCGCCGGCAAGACCGTGGTGTTCACGGGTTCGCTGGAGAAGATGACGCGCGACGAGGCCAAGGCGATGGCCGAGCGCCTGGGCGCCAAGGCATCGCGGCTCCGTGTCGAAGAAGACCGATTATCGTGGTCGCGGGTCCCGGCGCGGGGTCGATTTCGGTTTTCCTGATGCCCTGCATCGCCTTGATTGCATGGAATTCATGGATTCTCCCAGGCACTTACAAGCCGCACGATACCCTGCACCAATAAGTATCTGTTTCTTCGAGGCGCCTATTGTTACCCTGCGCCGGTATTTCCGCAGTACATCGCGACCCGCTCAAAGTGTCGCCGCTGCACCGACCGCCGCCAGCAGTTGATCGATTCCCGCTTCGTACGGAAGCGCAATCTCGCCATCCATCAGCGCCTTCACCGTTGCCTGCCCATTCGCACCCAGCCGCTCGCCGCATCCTCCTCCGACTCGTACAGCATTCGCAGCGCGTCTTGATCTGCTCCACGCTGAACGGATCGATCACAATCGCATCGCGCCCCGCCGTCAGCAGCTCCGAGGCACCCGTATTGTGCGTTGTAATCGATGGCACTCCGTTCGCCGAGCGCCTCGAACAATGCCATGCCGAAACCATCGTCCACGCTGGGCAGAATAAACACATCGCACTCCGCATAGAACGCGCTGATGTCCGGCACATACCCGATCACCTCCACGCTTGGCTGCTCGTCCACCAGCCTCGCCAGCGCCGGGAAATTGGCGGTAGTCCGGTCCCGGAACGGATCTTCAACCGCGCGTTCGGCAGCGCCAGCTGCTTCCACGCCTGCAGCAGATATAAGTACCCTTTACGCAGTGGCTGCCCGCCCACCACCCCGACCACGAAGGGCGCGCCTTTCGGCTTTGCCACGCGCGGTCCCAGAATTCGCGCGCGCCCCAGCAGCGGCGCCAACACCGTCTTGCGACGGATATATTCAGGAAAACTGCGCCGGCTGTACTCCGACGGCGAAAGGATGAAGTCTGCGCGTTCGTACTCCTCCACCTGGCGGTCGATAAACCACGGCGCGTGGGTGCGAAACACCCCTCCAGCCTTCCTGGCCTCCTCGACCATCATCGCCTGCTGAAAGCGAATGTCGGGGCAGGCGCGATCCAGCACGAATCTCCCGCCCATCCGTTGTGCGGTGGCTCCGCTATAAAGGCTCCCCGAAGCGCCGCCCAGAAACAGCTCGCACTCGGCCATCCGCAGCGAAACCAGCCGGTCGTACGCCGTCGTATCCAGCTCGTTGAGGGCTACCGGAGTCGGTACGCGGGTCAGTGCATTGAACAACATCACCGGCGCGGGAACAAATCGATAGGTCAGCGACGAATCGAAGCCGCGGAACCTCCGGGTCGGCGTCGAACTGTACATTGTGACGGCGTGCTCACGCCGCGCAAACGAATTAGCCGGGAGCCGATAGTGCGCCTGCCGCGTCGTCGAGATCGCAATTCGCACTCAGCCAACCCTCCCCGGCGCTAATTCCAGCATAGCAACCCGAGGTCGCTAGGTGCAGGCAAGTAATAATAGATATTATAATATTGGATCAACCCATACTAACATACGTTATAATTCGGCTGGGAGGTAGCATCATGGCCAGACCGCAAAAGTCCTCACCATCGGCAGTTCCTCGGGAATCGTTCTACTCAAAGGAGATCATGGCTCGCCTGAAGGTAAAGAAAGGCGACCTGCTGTATATCTCCGAAACTCCCAGCGGAATCCAACTCAGTCCTTATAACGCTTCGCTTGCCCATAAGCTGGACACCCTTGAAACTGTGATGCGGGAAAATCGCGACGTTCTGAGGAAACTGGCTAAATAGAGATGGATGAGCCGATCTGGATCGACAAGCCCGAAACCCTGATCGCTCATTCTAGACAGCTCGCCGAACATGGCGGCTCCGATGGAATTCGCGATGAAAGCCTGCTGGATTCGGCCCTTGCCAAGCCTCGCAATGTGTTCGCGTATGAGGATGGCGCGACGCTTCCGCGCCTTGCAGCCTCCTATGCATTCGGCATCGCTCGCAATCAAGCCTTTGTCGACGGAAATAAGCGCACCGCTTTGGTGTTTCGCTTGGATTTCTCCGGCTTGAACGGACTGAAGCTGACGCCTCCCACGGAGGATACGTATACTACTTTCCTCGCTCTTGCCGAAGGCTCGCTGAGCGAGGATGAGCTCACCGCCTGGTTCACCCGCCCACGCAGTCCAGATTTGAATCTTTTCCCTCCGAAAACCGTCTAAATAATCGTGGTATTCTAGTATCCTGCTGGGGACGTGCGCCATTGAATGCCCTGATTCATGCCTTACGGCTATCGGGCTTGCCACCGCGGTCGACACCGCATCCTATCCCTGCCGATCACCGAAACAACCAAGGGAGCAGTCCGCCCAGTTCCGCTGAAATACGACGGACGGCCCAAAAAATTTTGAGCAGGAGCGCGCACAGCCGTGGCTGAAGAAATCGACAAGTACGCAGAAGAAGATACCGACTTAGACAAGCTCATCGACACCGGAAAAGAGAAGGGCTATCTCACCTTTGGTGAGGTCAACGATCTGCTCCCCGGCGACATCACCTCGCCCGACGAGCTCGATGACCTGATGACCACCATCAACACCCAGGGCATCGATGTGCTCTCCGGCGAAGCGCGCGGAGA
>CAVVZW010000189.1:0-11938 GCA_963752265.1 uncultured Alphaproteobacteria bacterium | reverse complement strand
CTGCCGCTCCTGCGCGTGCCGCATCGATCCGGAACGCACCCAAAACGAACTTCGCGACGTTTTCCCAATTGTACTGCAAAGCGCGGGCACGCGGGTCGAGGAAAATGAAGCGAAGGATATTGCGCTCTTCCGGCGGCAGCGCGCCGTAGTCGGTCAGCATCACCGCGACAGCGCAATTCCAGGCGACGACATCCCATATGGCGGTCCTGATCAGGGCAGGGCTCGGCTCCAGCGCATCGAGCACCCGCTGTAGCCGCGGTGTGACGCCATCGTCTTTTTTGTAATGCGCCTCGGGAGGGTGGCCGAGCCCGAGCAGGAAGAGATGCTCGCGCTCGAGATCGGTCAACATCAGCGCACGCGCGATGCGGTCGAGCACATCGGGCGACGGTGATCCGCCGCGTCCCTGTTCGAGCCAGGTGTACCAGGTCGGGCTGATATTGGCGCGTTGCGCCACTTCCTCGCGGCGAAGCCCGGCCGTGCGACGTCGTTCCGACGAAAAGCCGAAGGCCTCGGGATCGAGCTTGGCCCGGCGATTCCTGAGATAGGTCCCAAGCTGGGCGTCGTTTGCCAGGCGCTCGTTCATCCTGTTAGCTATTATACCACGATAAGATCACTACTTTACTAGGATATATGAAAGCCCGACATCTGTCTCCACCTAAACTACGGAGACTTGCTCATGCGTGTATTTGTCACCGGCGCGACCGGATTCATCGGTTCTGCCGTCGTTAAGGAATTGACCGCGGCTGGCCATCAGGTGTTTGGCCTCGTGCGCTCAAAGGAGAAGGCGGCGGCGTTGGCCGCAGCAGGGGCGCAAGCCGTCTTTGGATCGCTGGAAGAGCTGGACGGCGTGACGCGCGCGGCCGCGGAATCGGACGGCGTCATCCACCTTGCGTTCAATCACGACTTCTCGAAATTCGCAGCGAATTGTGAAGATGATCGTCGCGTCATCACGGCGCTCGGCTCGGCGCTTGAGGGCTCAGGCCGGCCGTTGATCGTGACCTCCGGGACGCTGCTTGTGAAAAGCGTGCCGGGCCGGAGCGCGACGGAAGAGGACGATGTCGCAAGCTCCGCCACGACATCTCGCGCCTTGTCGGAAGAGGCGGCCGCGGCTGCCGCAGCCAAAGGCGCCAACATATCGGTGATGCGCCTTCCGCAAATTCACGATACGACCCGGCAGGGGCTCATCACGTTTGCGATCGCGCTCGCGCGTGAAAAAGGCGTGTGTTCCTATGTGGGCGACGGTCACAACCGCTGGTCTGCAACGCATCTGCTCGATACGGCGCGTCTTTACAGGCTTGCGCTGGAGAAAGCCGAGCGCGGCGCCAGATACCATGCTGTCGCGGAGGAGGGCGTGCCGTTTCGCGATATCGCGGAAGTCATCGGCAAACGCTTGAAGCTGCCGGTCAAGTCGATCGCACCCGAGGTGGCTGAGGCCCATTTCGGCTGGCTCGCGCATTATATCGGTCGCGACGCGCCGACCTCCAGCGCGCTCACGCGACAACGTTTGCAATGGCAGCCCAGCGAACGCGGGTTGCTTGCAGACCTCGAAGAGTTGCAGCTCGATATCTGATGCCGGCCTGTGCTGCTGCCGGGTACACGCCTTTTGCAAGAAACGTGGTTTTGCAAGAAGCACCGCGCCCGGTGACTTCCGGCTTGACCTTGACGTTGCGTCAACCCTCATACCCTCAAAACGTTGGGACAAACCCAGCGCGGGATTGGCCGTAGCTTAGGCGCATCAAGGTCACAGCGGAGTTGTTTCAATGTTTCGGATCGGTGAATTTGCCCAGATTGCCCAGGTCTCGACCCGCCAGCTCCGGTTCTATGATCAGTTGGGGCTGTTGCAGCCGGTGCGTGCCGATGCGCAGACCGGCTATCGCTATTACAGCATCCGCCAATTGCCTCGACTGAACAGCATTCTGGCGCTTAAAGAACTCGGCCTGTCGCTGGAGCAAATCGCCCCGCTGCTGAAGGATGCGATCTCGACCGCCGAGCTGCGTGGCATGCTGACCATGAAGCGGGCCCAGGTTGAGCAGGCGCTGCACGAGGAGACGGCGCGGTTGCGCAATATTGAATCGCGCATCGCCCAGATCGATAACGAGGGCGGCATCGACGGTTATGACGTTGTGACCAAATCGGTCGAGCCGATGCCGTTCGTCTCGCTGCGCTGCTCCTGCCAGAACATGGACGAGGCGCTACGCATCGTCGGCCTGGTGGCGGAAGACGGGGCGAGACAAATCCGCCCCGCTCTGCGCGACAAGTTGATCGTGGTCTCGCGCGCGGCCTCCGAGACCGACACGCTCGAGCTCGAAATCGGGTTTTCGCTGACGCGGCCGTCGAATGCGGCCTTTCGGATCGGCGGCGACCTCGTGCTTCGCGCCAGCGAGTTGCCGCGTGTGGAAACCATGGCGACGATCGTCCGCCAGGGCGCCAACATCGAAAGCCATGCCCCGTTCACGGCGATCGGCACCTGGATCGAGGCCAACACGTATGAAATCGCCGGCCCTTGCCGCGAAGTGTTTTTGGAGCCGGTGACCGGCTCGGCCGGGCTCGCCGGGGCGCTGCTGGAGATTCAGTTCCCGGTTCAGCGCGCGGCGTGACGTCCTGCACAATCACGGCCGCGATTGGCGGCGCGACACACACGATCGAAGTAATGCAGGCGTCCGCAGTTCTGTTTGGAAATGGCGGAGCCGGAGGGATTCGAACCCTCGATAGGCCTTTACAAGCCTATAACGGTTTAGCAAACCGCCGCCTTCAGCCACTCGGCCACAGCTCCGTTAAGCGCGGATATGCCCGACAGCGGGCTGAGCCGCAAGCAGCAGATTGAGGTGTTACGCAATTCACGGCCGGATTGCCGGTCCCGTTTTGCATTGAAGCGCGTTTTGCGTGCTTTTTGGGCAACATCTTCAGGAAACATCGATCCGAGAGCTGTCCGCGCGCTGTCTTTTGATTGCGTGTGCAGAAACCTTCAGTAATTCTCCGCCCGCGACGGAGGGGGGCACCCGAGGTCGTTTCGGCGGTTCGCAGGAATTCCCGCTTCACGCGGGATAGGCGAGGGCGCTAAGAAGCTGAGCAGCGTTCCCGGGGGACATACCTGGGGGGGTGTGTGGGAACCTGCTCAGCTTTTTCGGCCGATGCCGATTTTAACAGCCAATCCTGGACAGCAGATATTGAAGGGTTGCGCGGGTCTCGTGCCGTCGTTTCCGTATGTCCGCTGATCGCCGGGCTTCCCGCACGAATCAAGTATCCCGCACGCGCGTCAAGACAGGGCGCAGCGCTCTCGCGCGGAAGCCTCACTTGATCCGGATAAGTTCAGCCAGCGCGGCCGTCGATTCGACGAAGCTTGGCGGACAAGTATCGGCGGCGAGCTTGAGCAGCCGCTGCGCCTCCTTCTTGTCCTTCTTCAGAAGTACGAATTCGCCGCCATAAAAATATGCTTCGCAGGTCTGGGATGCTTTCGTCTGCGGGTCGGTATCGAAGGCAGCGCCAAAGGTTTGCTCGGCGCTGAACTCGCCGAGGAATTCGCGGATCACGGGGGCCGGCCAAACCGTCATGTCGATTTGTTTGGCAGCCTCCGCCAGCTGGCTTGGCACATTATTGCGGCGCTCGGCGAGGTCGCGCCACAGCGCAGCATAGGCGTCTTTTGGGTTGAGTTCGGCGGCTTTCTTGAAATCCGCGATCGCGTCGGGAATGCGACCGCCGACGACGTAATAGGCGACGCCGCGGTTGAAATAGGCGGTCGCGTCATTCGCATCCAGTTTGATGGCTTTGCCGAAATCATCCAGCGCCGCCGGACCGTTGCCGAGCATGTAGGAGAGGCGCGCGCGAATAAAGTAGGCGAGCGCGTAGTTGGGATCGAGCCGGAGCACATTGTTCATATCGGTCATTGCGCGTGCGATATCGCCTTTACTCTTGTACAGATCGCCTCGCGCGAAATAGGCAAGCGCATAATCCGGATTGAATTTGATCGCCTCGTTCAGGTCGGCCAGCGCGCGATCGAAGTCTCCCTTGTTCTTGTAAAGATTGCCCCGCTCGGCATAAGCCCAGGCACTTTTCGGATCGAGCCTGATCGCCTCGTTGAAGTCTGCGATGGCGTGCTCAAAATCGGATTTGCTCAAATAAACGTTGCCGCGATTGAGATAGGCGGCCGCTTCACTGCGGTTGACGCGGATGGATTTGTTGCAATCGGTCAAAGCCCGATCGGAATCTTTCTTCGCCCACCACCACCCGCAGCGGTTGCTGAGGGCACGCGCGCGATCTTGCGCGGATGTTTTTGAATCCTTGATGATGCGATCGCAGGCCGCAATGCCGTCGTCGGCCTTGTCGAGCACGCCGGCGAACTTGCATTGATCGAGGTCGCTTTGAGCGTCGGCTGCATCCGTGCCGAGAAACATCAACAACGCTGCCAGCGCAGCCAATGCCGTCCATTTTGGTGCTGAGGCGGAGTACGAATTTCGGAAAGTAGACATTAGGAACACTGGAAACCGCATTTTTCCTCCGTCGCTTTTCGCCCGCACCCGCCGCTTGATGACGTGTGATTACCTACGTTGGCAGACAGCCATTCCGCAAGGATTCTTGAGAGCGAATAACGTTGCTGCGCGCTTCGTGAGCTTGTGTTGCCACCAAGAAGTGCGCCCCGAATTCGGCTTTTGACGCCAAATGGCGCTCGACGTTACGCCGCGAATTTCGTCTCAAGGAATTTTGAAGGCCCTGAGTGCGATCGGAAGCTGGGCGAAAATGTCTATAAGAAACATCGGCTTGGCGGTTTTGATGTCGAGAATCTGTGTGTGCATATTTTGCAACACCTGCCGGAAAAAGGCCTGTGACAAAGAGTCATAAGCCAAGTTTAAATTGCCTTTTGCCCCGTGAGGAGCAAATCTTCGGAACAAGAAATAGGCATGTCGGATTCGTCGCGTTCGGATAGTTCCGATGACGAAACGAGAAGTAAAAACCGGCAGCCTGGGGTGGTTTAGAGTTCAACATGACGAGGGGACACATGAAATCGAATACAAAAGCTCTCTTGGCGGCTGCGGGTTTGGCCGCTTTCGCGTTTTCGCCGGCCAACGCCTATGAGGGCGGGTATCCGGGTTGGGGCACCAAGCCAGGCGCGCTGATTGGGTCGAGCGCCGGTGTTCCGCCGCCGGGCATCTACATGTTCAACCAGGTGTTCACCTATCAGACGAACCTCACCGGGCCTCTGACGAATTTCATTGGTAATCACACTGGCGTGCAGGCCGCGGTCGACGTGCAGGGCTTCCTGTTCGTGCCCGGCTGGACCTTCCTCGGTGCTACCTATGATGCTGTTCTCGTGCAGCCCTTCATCATGGCGAGCATCGGCGGTCCGTTGAACCTCAATCCTGCCTTCCCCTCTCAGATCGCCGGCGCGCACAACACTTACATTGTGCCGGTTGAGTTGAGCTGGAAGCTTGGGACCAGCGGATTTGCGGTCAAGACCGGCCTCGGTATCTACGCCCCGGATGGCACCGTTCAGGGACCCACGGGTCTCAGCAACGTGGGCAATCCCTGGTGGACTTTCATTCCTGAGGTGATCGTTTCGTACCTCGCCAACGGCTATAACCTGACTGCTGCCTTCCAAGAGGAGTTCAATACCAAGAACACCGTCGACGGTTATACCACGGGCGACATCTTCCGTGCGGACTTCACCGCGACCAAGACGATCGGAAAGTGGACGGTTGGTCCTGTTGCCTACTACGTCGGACAGGTTAGCAACGACTCATGCCCCGCCGTATCGTGTATCGTTGCGGGTGGCACGGCCGGCAATGCTCAAAGGTTCAACCTGTTCGCGGTTGGTGGCCTCGTCGAATATAACTTCGGTCCGGCGAGCTTGTCGGTCTGGGCGACGCAGGAAGTCATCGGTAACGCCAAGAACGCTGCGGTTCCGGCTGCGGCAGACGTTTCGACGATTACCCGCGGTGCGACGGTCTTCGCGACCCTTAGCTACCGCCTGTGGGCGCCGGAAGCGCCGCCAGCTCCGATGATCCACAAGTAAGGATCACTGGTTTAACGACCTGATCTAAAAAGTCCCCCTTCCGAGAAATCGGGAGGGGGACTTTTCTTTGGGCAGCCGTCTGTTTGGGCAGCCGCTTGATGGTCGCGTTGCCGGACGATGCTGAGCTTCTCATCGGGCGCGTATGCGCGCGACCCGTTGGCAGCGCCCTTAAGAGAACCCATGGGGGCCGTTGGCCTTGTCTTTCAAGACTGTGGCTGATTTACACCATTCGCGACGGCCTTGCGGCTGGTCGGCCTGCTCGGGTGCGCGCGGCTCCTCGACGTTGAGGGGCCAAGTCCTCTTCTTGAAACAAGCCTTCTTGAAACAAGCCTTCTTGAAACAAGCCTTGGCGAAACAAGCCTTGGTGAAACGGGCCTTCGTAACAGGAGAATCCGCCGGCGTCGGGCTACTCGACGCTGCCGCGATGCAGGTCGGCCTCGATTTGCAGGCGCGTACCGCCCCCGAAGCGCGCGCGATAGACCTGCAAGTTCTCCATGATCCGCTGCACGTAGTTCCTCGTTTCGGCGAACGGGATGAGTTCGACCCAGTCGACGGCATCGACCTTGGGATCGCGGGGGTCGCCGTAGCGATCGATCCATTTCTTGACGCTGCCGCGGCCGGCATTGTAGGCGGCAAACGTCATGATGTAGGAGCCGCGGTAGTCGTCGATCAAACCGCCGAGTTCGGCCGCGCCGAGCGCTGCGTTGTAGGCCGAATCCGTCTTCAGCCGCGCAAGGTCGAACGAAACCCCGGCGCGCTTGCAGACGTAACGTCCGGCGTCCGGCGTCACTTGCAATAGACCGTAGGCCTGGGCCGGCGAGACATCGGCCGGGTTAAACATGCTTTCCTGGCGCGTGATCGCGAACAGGACGCTCTTCTCGACGTCCGGTCCGATCGGGGTGTAAGGCGGAATGCCGGTGACGGGATAGGCGTAGTGTTCGAACGGCATACCCCGGTTGAGTGCGGCCTTGCCGGCGAGGATCATGCCGCGTGCATAGTCGTACCGCGTGGCAAGCTCCGAGAGGCCTATCACCGCCTCTGGATCGCCATTCTCGCCGACATCAGCAAAGATTGGAACGGCGATCTCGCGCTCGTTGAGTTCGAGCAGCAACTGCACCGCGCGCACGATCTCCAGCCGTTCGACGCCGCGGCCGCGCGCGGCCGGTGCCTCGTTCAGTTCGATCTGAGGCAGGCCGAGCTTGGCGCGCGCCAACTGGCCGTAATAACTCGTCGATTGTTCCGCGGCCGCGGCATAGGCGGCGTGCGCCTCTTGCGAATGCCCGGCCGCTTCGGCCGCGCGACCTTGCCAATAGCCGGCGCGCGCCAGCGTCGTGGGGTTGGCGCTGCCGGCGCCGATCCGGGCAAAATGTTGCATCGCTGTTGCGGGGTCGTCGAGGAAGCGCAGCGCGATCCAGCCCGCGGTGAATTCCTGCTCGGTCTTGTAGATGTCGCGCGAAGGCAGCGCCGCATCGCGCGCGATCAGGTAGGCGGTGCGATGTTCGCCGATGTCGATCATCTTGCGCGCCAGCAATCGCCGCTCGATCCACCACTCATCCAGATTGTAGAGGCGGCCAGGGTCCTTGGGCGCGCTCAGCATTAATTGGGCGGCCTCGGCGAACTTTTCCTCCCGGCGCAGCAGCTGAATTCGGCTGAAGAGATAGCCGGGATCGTTGTGCAATTCGGATGGCACCGCTTCCAGGACCGCGCGCGCATTGGCCGCCTTGTGGAAAGACGCGATACGCGCCTTCGCCAGCGTCACCTCGCCACTGCCGAGCCTTTTGGCGGCGCGTAGCGCGATTTCGTGCTCGCTGCCATACAGAAAGAGGTCCATCCGCGCTTTTTGATCGCCGGGCGTGATCAGTGCCCCAAACAGATCGAGCGCGGTGTTTTCAGTGTCTTCCGACATGACGTCGTTGCGCCAGGCATCGCGCACCAGCCGCTCGGCATTGGCCTTGTCGCCGCGTCCGATCATGGCGCGCGCCAGCGAGAATTTGCCCTTCGCGGAAATCGGTGATTTGTTTTCGAACCACGACCAGACAGTCGCGTCGTCGCGGTGGTCATCCCACAACGCCGCCTCGAGCCTTCGCCGCAGGAAGGTCTGCGATGGCCAGCTTGGGTTGGCGGCGACAAAGGCGCGGTAGCGTTCAACGGAAGCGCCGTTGCTATCGCTGCGCAGGATGATCCATTCAGCAAGCTTCCTTGCGAGCGGATCGGAGATCGTGGCTTCGGCCTGGGTCGCATCGGCCGGTTTGTGCTTGCGCACGAGCTCAATGACGTTCTCCAGCGCCTCCTTGTCGTCGCTGGAGGTCGAGGACGTGGTCGCCATCGCAGCCGGCGTTGGCGGTTTGCGGGCGATCGCGGGTGGCAATGCGGCATGCTGGCGCGTGGCGGGAGCGATCGCAGGCGCTGCGGGAGTTGCGGCGGCGGCCGGCCTGGATGCCGCCTTGTCCGCCGTCTTTTCTGTCGTCTTCTCCGCTGTCTTTTCCGCTGTTTTGGGCACGACGTTGCGGGCGATTGGACGGGGCCTCGGCAGCGGAACCTTCGGTTTAGCCGTGGTTTCTTTTGCTAAGGCTTGCGATCCGAGAATCAGCGCAACCGTGGTCACGATCGCTGTCGAACGCAAAGCTTTGGTGCGAGCAGAGCAAGTCACGGCATTCCTCTTTCGGCAAATCACGAAAGACCAACGTCCTTAGATTTAACGGAAAATACCCGATACGCTGGGCAAGAAGTGTTTGCGTCATCACCACGGCAAAATCGCGGCCAGCCGGTGCGTTTGACGAGGGCCTCTCGTGGTCTGTGCCGGACGAAAACCGGTTCATTCATGCGCGGTTTCCGGACTTTCGCCAAACCGTCATACCCGTTATGAATGGCTGGATCGGTAGCTTTAGAGGGCGGTTGGACCGCACGCGTTAAGGAGAAGTCCATGGCAGCGAAGACGAAATTCCGCGGATCCTTCACCGCCCTGGTCACGCCCTTCAAGAACGGCTCCCTGGACGAAGCGGCCTTCCGCGGGCTCGTGGACTGGCAAATAACCGAGGGAACCCATGGTCTCGTGCCGGTGGGAACCACGGGCGAAAGCCCGACCGTCAGCCATGACGAGCACAAGCGCGTCGTCGAGTGGTGTATCGATGAGGCCGATGGCCGCGTCCCCGTGATCGCAGGCGCGGGCTCGAATTCGACCCGGGAAGCGATCGAACTGGCCGAGCATGCGGAGAAAGCCGGCGCCGACGCGGTTCTGGTGGTGACGCCCTACTACAACAAGCCGACCCAGGAGGGCATGTACCAGCACTTCAAGGCGATCAACGATGCGATCGGAATTCCGATCATCATCTACAACATTCCGCCGCGTTCGGTGGTCGACATGAGCGTAGACACCATGGCGCGCCTGTTCGAGCTCAAGAACATCGCGGGCGTCAAGGACGCCACCGCCAACATCGTGCGCGTGTCCCAGCAGCGCGCGCAGCTCGGCGAAGACTTCAACCAGCTCTCGGGCGAGGACGCCACGGTGCTCGGCTATATGGCCCATGGCGGCCACGGCTGCATTTCGGTGACCTCCAACGTGGCGCCGCGCCTGTGTTCGGAGTTTCATCAGGCCTGGCAGAAGGGCGACCACGCCACAGCACTCAAGCTGCATGACAAGCTGATGCCGCTGCACACCAACCTTTTCATCGAGGCCAATCCGGCGCCGATCAAGTATGCGTTGTCACTGCTCGGCAAGATGGAAGAAACGCTGCGGCTGCCAATGGTGCCGGTGTCAGAACCGACGCGCGTCGCGGTTCGCAGCGCGATGGTGCATGCGGGATTGATCAACTGATTTTCAGCGCGGCTAAAGAGTTTTCCTGCTCACTTCACTGAAGAGGAGCCTGCACCATGCTTAAGGAATTTCGCGACTTTGCAATGAAGGGTAACGTCGTCGACCTCGCGGTCGGCGTGATCATCGGTGCGGCTTTCGGCGCAATCGTAGCTTCCCTGGTCGCCGACGTCATCATGCCGACCATCGGCGCCTTTGGCAGTCTCGATTTTTCGAACTATTTCCTGGGGCTGTCGCACAACGTCACGGCCTCCAACCTGGCCGATGCCAAGAAACAGGGCGCGGTGCTGGCCTACGGGAGCTTCATCACGGCGGCGGTGAATTTCATCATCGTCGCTTTCGTGCTGTTCATCGTGATCCGCCTGATGAACCAGCTCAAGCGCAAGGAAGCGGCCGCTCCGGCGGCGGCGCCGAAGCCGACGCGCGAGGAAGAATTGCTCACCGAAATTCGTGACCTCCTGAAGAAGGGTTAAATCGGGACTCCCAAGTGGCCGAAAAGAAAGAGCGTCCCATCAAGGTGATTGCGGAAAACCGCAAGGCACGTTTCAACTATGCCGTCGATGATACCGTCGAAGCCGGAATTGCACTCACGGGTACCGAGGTCAAGTCGCTGCGCGGCGGCAAGTCCACGATCGCGGAGTCCTACGCCGATTCCAAGAACGGCGAGATCTGGCTGATCAACGCCAATATTCCCGAATATTTGCAGGCCAATCGCTTCAACCATGAGCCGAAGCGGCCGCGCAAATTGCTGCTGCACCGAAAACAGATCAACCGCCTGTTGGGTGCGGTCGATCGCGACGGCATGACGCTCATTCCGCTCAAGCTCTACTTCAACGAACGCGGCCGTGCCAAAGTGCTGCTGGCCGTAGCTAAAGGCAAGAAGCTGCACGACAAGCGCGAGAGTGAGAAGAAGCGCGATTGGGGGCGGGAAAAAGGCCGTCTGTTGCGGGCGCGGGGATAACGAGGCGAATGGGGAATAGCGAATAGGAAATTCTCCATTATCTTCGCCTCCATTCGCTACTCACTATTCGCTACTCGCCTTTTCGAGGAACGACGATGAATCAGAAAAACCTGCTTGAAGTCGACTGGAGCCGGATTCCGGCGCCGACGGATGACGGTGCTGCCGATCATCTCAAAGGCCAAACAATTCCTCCGATCAGCCTCAAAGCCACCGACGACACCTCGGTCACGCTGTCAGCGCTGCCGGGCCGCAGCGTGGTGTTTGGCTATCCCCGAACCGGAGAACCCGGCAAGATCTCGCTGGTCGACGATTGGGACATGATTCCGGGCGCGCGCGGCTGCACCCCGCAGACTTGCTCGTTTCGCGACCTGTTCGCCGAGCTGAAGGCGGCCGGCGCCCAGCATGTGTTCGGCCTGTCCACGCAGAGCAATACCTATCAGACCGAGATGGCTTCCCGGTTGCACTTGCCATTTCCGGTTCTGTCCGACGACAAGCTTGTGCTGACGAAGGCGTTGAACTTGCCGACGATGGAGGTCGCAGATCTGATCCTGATCAAGCGGCTGGCGCTGATCATTGACGATGCGCGCATTACCCACGTTTTCTATCCGGTGTTTCCGCCCGACCGGAACGCCGGCGATGTGCTCGAGTGGCTGAAGGAAAATCCGGTCTAAGCCAGAACTCAGATCCGCGCGCACCTTCGCAAACACGCTGCGAAACATCACGGGCGTCAGGACGCCCGTGTTCGTGTTGTAACGCGAGCAATGATAGCTGTCATAAAGGCGCAGCCGGCCGGCTTCGTGAATTGCGCCATGCCGAAAGGGAGTCGCTACGGCGCGAAGTCCCAGCGCCTTGACAGTCGATTCGTGGGCAATCCGTCCGAGCGCTACGATGGCGCTAAGCCGTGGCATGCTTTCGATGGCCGCCAGAAGAAAAGGCCGGCAGTTGGCGATTTCCGCCGGAAGCGGCTTGTTCTGCGGCGGCACGCAACTGACCGCGTTGACGATGCGGCAATCGACCAGCGTCAGGCCGTCGTCGGGGCGGGCCTGATAGATGCCTTTGGCGAAACCATATTCGATCAGGGTGGCGTATAGCAGATCGCCCGCGTAGTCGCCGGTGAACGGACGCCCGGTGCGATTGGCGCCCTGCAAGCCCGGCGCAA
>CAVVZW010000188.1:0-3978 GCA_963752265.1 uncultured Alphaproteobacteria bacterium | reverse complement strand
CGGAGAGGCCGCCCGCCGCCTCCGCCGTCATCGCGCGCCCCTTGGCGTAGCGCTCGGCGTAGAGCTTTGCGAGCGCGAAGAAGGCGTCCTTGCGCTGGGTGGCGACGCCCTCGGGCGCGCCGTCGGCGCTGAAGTATTTGTCGGCGGAAAATTCGTAGAACGGCAGCAGGCGGGCCACCCGTTTGGACATTTTCGAATGTCCGGCGAGCGAGCGGTGCTTCGCCCGCGACAATTCGAGGCGCGCCTTGACTTTGGGAAAGGCGACTGCACCGGCTACCACGGCTGCGGACAGCGAGAGAATCGGGAGAGACGTATCCATGCCAGAAGCGCTAGCCGGTCGATCTGACAAATTCATGACAATCAAGGGCCTGATTGCGAACCTTACCCAGCAGGAGGACCTCAATTTCCTTCTGACCAACCGTATTCCGCGCGCGGCCGTGACCCGCTTCATGGGCTGGTTCAGTCAAATCGAGAACCCGCTCGTCTGCGCGGCCTCGATCGCGTGCTGGCGGCTGTTTTCCGACCTCGACCTGGCTGAGGCCAGGAAGACCGAGTTCAAGAGCCTGCACGATTGCTTCACCCGTGAGCTGAAGGACGGCCTGCGCCCGTTCGATCCCGACCCGCAGGTCGTGGCGAGCCCGAGCGATGCGATCATCGGCGCGCATGGCGTGATCGAAGACACCGAGCTGTTCCAGATCAAGGGCGCCAACTACTCGCTTCTTGATTTGCTGGGCGACGATGAGCTGGTCGAGCGTCATCGCAACGGCCGCTTCATCACCTTGCGGCTGACATCCAGCATGTATCACCGCTTCCACGCGCCGGCCGATTTCAAAATCGAGCGCGTGACTTTCATCTCCGGCGATACCTGGAACGTGAATCCGATTGCGCTCAAGCGCGTCGAAAAGCTGTTCTGCAAGAACGAGCGTGCGGTGATCGAAACGCATCTTGCTTCCGGTGAAGCGCTGACGCTGGTGCCGGTCGCAGCCATTCTGGTCGCCAGCCTTCGGCTACATTGCATCGACCGGACGCTGAATGCGCAAGTAAGCGGGCCGACCGAGTTTCCCTGCGACGTTGAGGTGCACAAGGGCGATGAACTCGGCTGGTTCGAGCACGGCTCGACCATCATCGTGCTGACGCCGGATCGCTTTGAGTTTTGCGACAATGTGCGCGACGGCGCGCGCATCAAGGCCGGGCAGTCGTTGCTGCGCAAGCCGAGGTGAATGGGCCTCATGGTTCTCCCGGCGATGCAAAGCATCGTCCGGAGACGGCGTTGCCGTGCCCTCATCATGAGGGTCTCGCTCCTGCCTCGTCCTGACGAGCATCGCGATCAGCGATGCGCCGCGAAGGACGGCCATCGTTCCCTACCGCCGCTTCTCCTTCGGCGGCTTCCTCGGTGGCGGTGGTTTCCTCACCGCCGCGGGCCGGTTCGGCGCTCCGCCCTGGCGCAGCTCAGGTGCGGTGGGCCGTTGCGCGCCGGGTGCTTGCGCCGCCGGTGGTTGCGGAGCTTGCTGCGTCGCCCGGTTTGGCTGACCCGGTTGACCCGGCTGGCCATTGCGATTGGGCGAATTTTGCAGCTCGCGACCGCCTGGACGTTGTTGCAGGTTGTTCTGCCGCTGCGGGCCGTTCTGGCCCGGTGCGCCACGCGGGTTGCTCGGGTTGGCGCGCCGCAGCGCGCGTTGCTCGCTCACAACTTGGCGGCCGACGGCTTGCGCCGCATGCGCCTGGCGCACGATACCCTGGTCGCGCGCGGCCTGTTGCGGTGAAATGACGAGCGCCGAGGCGGTGATGCGGCCGCCGGCGCCGGGCCGGACGGTGAAGCCGCTCGCACCTTGCGTGAGCGTGCCAAGCCGGGCGCCGCCGTTGCGGTCGCTGACGTCGATGGTGCCGACATGGCCATCCGGATCGGGATAGAGCTTGATGTTGTGCGCGCCCGCGCCGGCGCCATCCACCTCGACGAGGCCGCTGGTGCCGCGAATGCCAAGCGTAGCGGTCGGCGTCGTGATTTTCATGTTGCCGGTCCTGGCGACGGCGGAGGCGACAAAGGCCGCCGTTCCCCTCGCGACATCGAACAGCGCCGAATTCTGCTGGCCGCCTTCTTCGTAGACATAGTTGTCCACCGTGATCGACGTATTGGCGTTGAGGTTGAAGGTGGTCTCGTCGTTGAAGGTGATGCCGAGAGTGGAACCGCTAAACGTCACGAGCTTGTCGTTGAGATAGATGTCGTCCTTGAGTTTGAGCGGAAGCGTATTCTGGTTGCGGATCACGCTGGCCGTACCCGTCAACGTCGCGACATTGCCGATCGGCTCGCTGGAAGCCGCTGGCTGGGCGGAAGGAGCGGCCGGCGAGGGCGCCGGAGAAGGCTGAGCCTGCGCGAGCCTGATCGAGCGCGACACCGGCGCGATTGCCCGCGCCGATTCATCCGATGGCACCGCATAAGCTTTCGCGGCGCTCGTCATGGTCAGGCCAAAAAGAAGCGTGAGCGCGAGCGACACGAGCCACATGCCAGCCTTCGATCGGTCAAAGCGCGGGCCGGTTGCAAACGGGATCATCTCTGCCTTTGGATTGTTCGAGACGCGCGAGGGAATTCGCATCCTACTTTCGCCGATCGGATCGGGGGCTGCAAGAACGCAACCGGCGACGATGGATCGCGCGATTGAGCGGTTGATCGGCTGAACGGCGGATGAATGGATCGGGGCCGGCGTGCACGATGATGCTCGGCGCCCCACAGAACGACGTGCCGTCGTCGCGTGCGGGCCTCTATCCCGATCCGGTTGAGCCCGGCATGATGTGCGCGCGCTTTTGGATCGGCGGCATCCCCGGCTCCGACTGCTCCAACATGTACATCCGCATGCACCGGCGCGCGGCGGAGCTGATCGACGTGCGCCTCAGCATCGAGCTGTGCACGGTTTATTGGCATTATCTGCTGCTCGTGTGGCTGGTGATGTTCACGCTGTTATTGTTCACCTGAATTCAAGGATCTCTCGAATGACACAAGAGGCAACGATCGCGGGACAACCGGTGCAGGCTGAAGGCCTGGACGGCGTGGTCGCGGATTGGTCGGGCGACAAGCAGGCCTTCCCGGTGCCACTGGGGCAAGGCCATGATGTGGATCTTCCTGCTCAGCGACACCTTCATCTTCAGCTGCTTCCTGACCGTCTTACATGAATGTGCGCATGTCGACCACCGTGAAGTGGCCGAACCCAAGCGAGGTTTTCGCCTTGGAGATCGGCGGCAGGAAGATGTCCGCTGCTGCTGATTGCCATCATGACCATGATGCTGATCACCAGTAGCGGCACGATGGCCATGGCCGTCAACTTCGGCTACCGCCGAGATCGCGCGAAGACCGCGGTGTTGATGCTGGTCACCGCAGCCTTCGGCGCGAGCTTCGTCGGCATGCAGGCGTTCGAGTGGACCAAGCTGATCAGGGAGGGGGTGCGGCCCTGGGGCAATCCCTGGGGCGGCGCAAGTTCGGCTCGTCGTTCTTCATGATCACGGGCTTTCACGGCACTGCATGTTTCGTTTCGGCGTGATCTATCTGACCGGTGGTTGCGCATGCAGAGTCTGGCGCGGCTTTTTCGACCGCAGAGGGCAACTACGAGACCGTCGAAATTACCGGCCTGTACTGGCACTTCGTCGATCTGGTCTGGGTGTTCATCTTTGCGTTTTTCTATCTGTGGTGAGGGCAGGACGCCCATGGCGATCAGGCGCACGCGAGCAGGCACAAGGCAGCATCCGATCAAGATCTACCTGTGGATCTGGGGGCTGCTGTTCGTTCTCAGCACCTTCTCCTACCTGGTCGACTATTTCCGATCTGCACGGCATGTGCGCTGGACGCTGATCCTCTGTTCATGATGCTGAAGGCCGGCCTCATCGTCGCGATCTTCATGCACATGGCGTGGGAGCGGCTGGCGCTGAAGTCTCGCGATCCTGATGCCGCCGCTGGCGCTGCTGGTGCTGATCGCGCTGATGGCGATCGAC
>CAVVZW010000187.1:0-18483 GCA_963752265.1 uncultured Alphaproteobacteria bacterium | reverse complement strand
ATACTTCGCCGGCGACGCCTTCACCGCGGCCGACATCATGATGCACTTCCCGCTGAAGCTCGGCGCCCCCGCCGCCGCCGGCGCGACCGCCACCCTGGCCGAGGTCCAGCGCACCGACCACGCCTACCTGGAGACGTTCCCGAACGTGAAGGGGTTCCTGGTCCGCATGGCCGAGCGCCCGGCGTTCCAGCGAGCGATGCAGTCGACCATGCCGAAGGGACCGCCGGCGATGTGAGACAGTCACTTCCCAGCCCCTCTCCCCTCGCGGGAGAAGGAACGCAGTGTCTTCAGATCGAGCGCCCCGCCTTTTCCCAGTAGGGCTCGCGCAGCTTGCGCTTGAAGATCTTGCCGGAATCCTCGCGCGGCAGGTCGGCGCTGGAAGTCGACCCGCCGGGGCACCTTGTAGCCGGCCAGGTCTGGCCGCGCAGGTACGGCCTGCACCTCGGCCTCGTCGAGGGCCGACGCCGGGCTGCGGGCTGGACCACGGCGCAGACCGCCTCGCCGAACTCCTCGTCGGGGATGCCGAACACCGCGCAGTCGGCGACGCCCGGCATCTTGTGCAGCTCGGCCTCGATCTCGGCCGGATAGATGTTCACGCCGCCGGAGATGATCATGTCCTTGGCCCGGTCGCACAGATAGAGGAAGCCGTCCTCGTCGAAGTAGCCGACGTCGCCCGGGCGCGATCAGGCCGGCCTTCTCGGCGCCGCGCGCGCTTGGCGTCGTCGCCGTGGTAGGTGAAGTCGGCGATAGCAGTCGTGATCCGGGCCACCACCTCGCCGATCTCGCCGCGTCGGCAGCGGCTGCGCCGTCCGTCGTCGATCACCATCGACGCTCGGCTTCCGGATCGGCTTGCCGACCGTGCCCGGGTGGGCCAGCCACTCGCTCGGAGTTGCAGTAGACGACGGCGCCGGTCTCGGTCGCGCCGTAGTATTCGTTGATCACCGGCCCCCACCACTCGATCATCGCCCGCTTGATGTGGCGCGGGGCAGGGCGCGGCGGCGTGGATCACGAACTTCAGGCAGCGAGAGGTCGTACTTGCGCTTCACCGCGTCCGGCAGCTTGAGCAGCCGCATGAACATGGTCGGCACCATGTGCAGGTGGGTGATCCGTGTCGCGCTCGATCATTGGCCAGCATCTCCTCGGGGTCGAACTTGGCGGCCAGGAAGACGTTGGCGCCCAGGCCGAAGAAGGTCCCCAGCCAGGCGTTGGGCGTCGAGTGGTACATCGGCCCGGACAGCAGCGATGCGATCTCCTCCGGCCGCTCGATCCAGCGGCAGGAAGCCGCAGACGGCGTTGAGCATGTCCTGCGTGCCCGGCGACCTGCTCGGGCTTGCGGCGGCTGGCGGCGCACGCCCTTGGGCCGGCCGGTGGTGCCGGAGGTGTAGATCATCGAGCCGGGGGCCGGGATGCCGGCGTCGCCGCGCGGCGCGAAGCCGGCCAGCCAGCTCGCTCCACAGTCGTCACGCCCGGGACGGCGCGGCGTCGGCCGGGTCGATGCCGTAGGCGCGCGCGATCTCCGGCGGGGTCGCGACCAGCAGCACCGGCACGCCCGGCGGGCATGGCGCCCTCCAGCCGGCGCAGCAGGTCGGCGTGGATGACCACCGCCTTGGCCCCGCAGTCGGCCAGCACGTAGCCGGCCTCCTCGGCGGTGTTGTGCCAGTTGACCGGCGTCGACATAGGCGCCGACCAGGCCGGCGGCGACAGTGGCCTCCAGGAACGGGAAGTCGTTGCGCAGCACCAGGGCGGTGACGTCTCCGGGCTCCACGCCCGGCGGCGAGGCCCGCTGGCCGCCCGCGCCGCCCGCTCGGCCACCGCCGTCCGCTCTTCCACATGGTCGCCAAACTGGATTGTCGCCGTCATCGCTTCCTCACCTCGGCCTTACGGTTGGCCTTGCGCCCCAACGGGGTGGGGCGAGGCGACCTTGCCGAGGCCAGCCCCCGCCCGTCAAGCGCCATGGGCGGTCTCTTGACAAGCGCCGAGGCCAGTATCGCTACTGAGCGACATGATCCGACGCGGTCGCGTCTATCTGAAGCTCGGACCGAGCCGGCGAGCGCCGAGACCGCGCAGCTGGAGCGCGAGGGCTATGCCATCATTCGCGGGCTGTTCACCCCCGAGGAAGTGGCCGAACTGCGCGAGGAGATCGGCGCCGATCTACGACCGCGACCCGCCCGACATGCGCGGCAGGCGCGGGCCCGAGGACATGGCGATGTTCCGCTACGCCATGCTCAACCGCAGCGCCGCGGCGCAGCGCGCGGTGGCCCATCCGGGCTGCTGGAGGTGATCGAGCCGCTGCTCGGCGAGGACTGCCATGTGATCGCCAATACCGCCTGGCGCAATCCGGCCGGCCATCCCGGCATCGCACGGCGGCCAGCACTGGCACATCGACGCCGGGCCGCATGTCCCGCTGCCCGAGGGCGTGCGCTGGCCGGCCGACATTCCCCATCCGGTGTTCGCCGTCGGCGTCCACCTCTACCTGCAGGACTGCGCCTTGGAGGACGGCCCCACCGGCGTGATCCCGGGCAGCCACCTGTCGGGCGCGCCGCCGCCGGCGACGCAGGCGATGGACGACGACCTGGACTACGAGGGCCGAGGAGTGGTCCCGCTGATCACCCGCGCCGGCGACGCCGGCCTGTTCGTCTCCGACGTCTGGCACCGCCGCATGCCGACGCGGGACGGCGACCATGGCCGGTTCTTCCTGCAGGTCCACTATGGCCGCCGCGACATCGCCCAGCGCCTGCTGCCCACCGACGAAGTCAACCAGCTGTCGCCCCGAGGCCATCGCCCGCGCGACCACCGACCGCGAACGCCGCGTGATCGGCCTGCACCCGCCGTTCTTCTACGACGGATAAGCGCATGGCTTCGTGGAGACGCCCCAGAGGTCCGCCGGGACCGGCCGATCATCGTATCGATCGCCCGCCAGCTGCTGACCTGCGGCTGCCTGGCGAAGGCCGACCGCGCGAAACTCGGACAGGCGCACCGATCACCTGTTCGCGCAGATCGCCGACAAGCAGTACGGGCGAAGTCTATGACCAAGGCCGCGCCGGAGTATCGGACACACATCTCGCGGGATGTCTCGATCGGCTTCATGCAGCGTATCGACCGCCGCCTTGGCGCGTGGCGACGCCGGCCGGCTCGACCGCTTACAACCTGTCGGTTCAGGGACCGATCCTGCCGATCAATGCCGCCCTCCTCGCCTTGACGCCGATCAGCCCGTTCCGGCCCCGGCGCTGGCGCGGCGCGCTGCTGCCCAACACCGCCTTTGTCGTCATTGAAGTGCTCGAAGGCGACAAGCGCCCGGTTGCGGCGGTGGCCGACCACGACGAGGCCCGCGACGTCCGCCGCGTTGAGATCCTGTCCGACAAGACCATTTCGATGCGGATGCTGTTCGATCCCGGTCACAGCCTCGAAGAACGCATCCTGCGCGAACAGTTCGGTTACTGACGAACTGTTATAGATCCAATGGTTTGCCTTTAGCGCCTCTTGCTCCACTTGAGGTCGATACGCGCCAAATCGGGCATCGACGGCACCGTTATCGCAACCATTCATTAACGCGACAGGCATATGGTTAACGTCGCGTATACCAGCGTCTGTGCTCGCCCGTATGCGTGTCCCTGAGGGCGCGACCATGTTCCGTATCGATTTCAACAAGCTCCGCTTTCTCGTTTGCGACGATAATCCGCATATGCGCCGCATCCTGCGCACATTGCTGCATTCGTTCGGCGCGCGCGAAGTCTACGAATCTGAAGACGGCGCTACCGCGCTCGAAATGTACACGCATTATGTCCCGGACATCGTCATCACCGACTGGGCGATGCCGATCTTCGACGGACTGGAACTCGCGCAGATGATCCGGCAACCGGAATCCAAGGGCAATCCCTACGCCCCCATCATCATGTTGACGGGTCATTCCGAGAAGCGGCGCGTCACGGTGGCGCGCGATGCCGGCGTGACTGAATTTCTCGCCAAGCCGATTTCCGCCAAGGGACTCTATCAGCGCATCCTGAACGTCGTCGCCAATCCACGCCCGTTCATCAAGACCAAGAGCTATTTCGGCCCGGACCGCAGGCGCAATACCAACGGCGCCTATATCGGACCCGAGCGGCGCGTCGGTGGCGAGTTCGAAGTCCTTCAGCAGCCCTCGCTGCTCGACAAGGCGCGTTCCGGAGTTTAGCGGGAAAGCAAATGGCGAACAGCAAAGCCGACATCGAGGTCAGGAAATTCAGCGATCACCATGTGATCACGCAGCCTAATCCGCTTCGCAAGGTGCTGCGGCGCGTCGCCGACGATGATCTTGACGACCCGGTCGCGCGCGCTGAAAAAGCGCTCTCCGGCCTGTCCGGCGAATTCGGGCAATGGATGGAAATCGAAGTCGGACGGCTTGCGGCGGCCCACGCTGCCATTCTCAAAAGCGGCTTCACGAAAACCACGCGAGATGAATTGTTTCGCGCCGCTCATGACATCAAGGGCGACGCCGTCACCTTCGGCTTTCCCCCCGCCGGCGTCGTTGCCGAGAGCCTGTGCCGGATCATCGAACACGCACCCGATCTCGCCCGGGTCCCGCCCGACCTGATCGTGCACCATATCAATGCCATTCAGGCAATCGTGCACGAGCACACCAAGCTCGACACCATCAGTATGTCGAACGAACTGAGCCGGCGCCTGCGCGGCGTCGCCGACGAATACCTCGCACGCGTCAACAGCGACCGGCCGGAGCATCTCGAGGTCATCCTGGCGCCGAGCATCGCGCCGGCGGATTGAGGCGTTGTCGTCCCTGCGAAAGCAGGGACCTATAACCCCAGGCGGCCTTTGTTAAAACGCGGCGGCTCAAAGGTTGCAATCACTTCCCAAACCACTACCGGCACGGCGTATGTGTCCCCGCTTTTGCGGGGGCGACGCCAAGAGGTGAATGGTGAGAAAGTTACGCCGCGATCTGGCCGAGCGGCATTGGAGCCATGACCTCCTCGGCCGCCAGCTCCTCACAGAACAGCCGCGCCTCTTCCCGTGCCGATTCGGTTGCGAAGCGCCGCAGCAGGATCAACAGCGGGGCCGCCGCGCTGTCGTCGGCCTCGCATTGCGTCAGCACGCGTTCGACCATGCGCCGGCGTAACCGCGCCGCCCCACTGAGCGTATCGGTAAAGCCGTTTTCGTGAATGACATCGAGCGCGGCGCGGAACGCGGCGAATGTCGACTCCGGCAGGCCGGCCCGTTTCAGAAGCGCCACCAGGCTCGCCTCGCCTCGATCCAGCAGCAGCGCGGAAACGCGGTTGCGCGGCAACTCCGACAATTCGGCCAAGGCGGCCTCGAACAATTCGAGATTGCCGGAGAGTAGCGCACGCAGGATCAAACCCGCGGTGAGTTGGGAAGTCGCACGCAGATGCGCGATCAGCCCGCGCATGTCGCCGCCGCGCGAGGAAGCCGCGATGCTGACGGTGGAACGATCGCGCGCCTCGCCCGCCACCCGTTCAGCGCGGTCGGCGCTCAGCCAGTTCTTGGCGACGACAAATTGCGCCAGCGTGTCGGACAGCTTGGCGACCAGCGCCACCCGCGTCGCGGCGGGCAGATCCTCCAGCACCAGCATCGATTCTCTTATGGCGGCGAGATGGCCGTGACGCTCGACAATGCGGTCCCAGGAAAAAGGCGCCAATTCCGCATAGGCATTTTCGATCAGCTCCAGCGCCGCGGCAGCGGTGCCGACCTCGGCGATCGCGGCGCAAACGGAGGGCGGCAAATTTACGCGGCGGGCAATCGCGCATTGCGTCTCACTGCCGCCGGTCGCGGCGATGTCGACGAGGTCCGCGTCGATCAAAAGCGGTGAATATTCCAGGATTGGCAACGCGACTGACGGCTGATCCAGCGCCAGGGCCTGCACGATGGCCGCCGGCGCCTCCTGGCTGCGTGCGAATACGTCCGCCATCGCCCTGCGGACCAACGGCGAGGCATCATCGAGCAGCATCAACAGGGCGCCTTCGGCGGCTGCCCGGTCGTCTTGGGAAAGATCGGAGATGAGCCACGCCCGGGCCAAGGCCCGCGTCGCCTCGGCGCGTTCGCCTGCGGGGGCCGTCTTTATCCAACTGATGAACTGCCGAACGATCATTGTCCTGCCGGCTTACGCAAAAACCTTACAGCGCCGCGTTTTGGCGCCAATGCAAGACAAAATAAACCACGACGCTTAACAAAGCGTTCACTATAAGCGGCTGGTTTTATTGACGTTTTATTAAGGCCTGCGGCGCGACCGGATCACGCGCCAAGCCTAATCGGCCATAGTCTAGCCGCTAAAGGTGCCGCTGCGATCGCTGAAGAGATCAAGACCGCTGGTGACGGCCGCCGGCAGCGCCGCGACCGCGGTTGAGGGCGTTGTCGCGACGGATGATGCCGGTGGATCCGACGTCAGCGAGCCGGAACTGCCCCATAGTTCGCGCACGGCTTGCGAAACCGGCAGAGCCCGGCCGCCATCCTGAAACAGCGAGCGGAAGACCGGGCTTGACGGCGTCGCATCTGCCGTCGTGGTGGCCGCTGCCGTTGCAGCCGGTGCGGCGGATCGGGTGTCCGGGAAGCTCGAAAGAAAGGTCGCCGTGTCTGCCACAGATGGGCTTGAGGTAGAGCTTGAGCTTTGAACAGAACTTGGGGCAGCGCTCGCAACAGCCACATTCGGCTTGATATCGCCACCAACCGACGCCATCGCGCTTTGGGTCGCCGCTGAGTTCGCGGCGCTGGCGTAGCGTTGCTCTAATACCGAGTAGACCTCGGAGACGCTACGCGCCCTTCCCGTGCTGCGATCGTAGAAAATCGATCGATTGGCGGCAGCTGCATTCGGAAACAGCCGCGCGGCGGACGCTTGCCCGTTATCTTCGGCATTACCGATCAACTTGGCCGCGCCGCCGACGCCCATGAAATGGGCCATATACAACTCGCTGTCGCTCGGACGCCGGCCGATCATGCCGGTCAGCTGGAAGCTGTTGAACTGGGTCAGCGCGCCGGCCATGTCCGAGGCGACGGTCGGATCGTCGCGCAGCTTCATGATCGTCTTGTGCGCATCAGGATCGGCCACCGAATAGGTGCCATCCGAAGACTTGCTGATCATGTCGGCATAACCGCTGTAGCCGAACTGGGCGCCAGCTTCCTTGAAAGTCGCGAGCCAGGTCTGATCGATGAATTGAAACAGCCCGTGGGCCGAAGACGTTGAAGCCCCTGCCGTCGGATTGAAATCCGATTCCATCTTGGCGGTCGTCAAAAGATACTGGAAGCTCGTGCCGCTCGAACTTGCCGCCTGCTTGATCGCGCTGGCGACGCGCAGGCGCGCAGGATCAACACCTGGCGTCGCCGTGGCGTTCGATGTGTCGACCGACATTCCTGGTCTCCGCTCCCCGCGAAACGACCCCACTTTTTTAGCTTGCGCGAAGGCTCCCACCAGCGCTCAAGCTCGCCTCACAGTGCGGCGATCATGGTTAAGAGCGGGTTAAGACGTTGCTGGAGCGTCCGGGCCAGCCGTCACTTGCGGTAGACCGCCTTCGGATCGAATTGGCGGCCAGCATCCACGAACGACAGCCGTGCGCCACCGTCGGCCCCCTCGACCTTTCGATAGAAGCAGGAATGCCGGCCCGTATGACAGGCAGCACCCGTCTGCTCGACCCGAATCCAGATCGCATCCTGATCGCAATCCGTGCGCATCTCGACCACGCGCTGGACGTGGCCGGAGGTTTCGCCCTTTCGCCACAAAGCGTTTCGCGAGCGGCTGAAGTACCACGCCTCACCGCTCGCAATCGTCCTGCGAAGCGCCTCTTCGTTCATATGCGCGACCATCAGCACTTCCGACGTCGCGGCATCGGTGGCGACGCAGGTGACGAGACCGTTCGCATCGAATTTGGGGCTGAACGACAGCCCTTCCTCGGCGTCGCTGCTGTCAGATGAAGTAGACACTCAGAGAAACCTAGCGGTGCGCCGCGCGCACCATGGAGAGGAAACGCGACTGCTCCGCCGGATTGTCGCGGAACATGCCGGTGTACCGGCTGGTGAAGGTGGTCGCGCCATGTTTGGCGACGCCGCGCACGGACATGCAGGTATGCTCGGCCTCGATCAGCACGGCAACGCCCCGTGGTTTCAGGATTTCGTCGATGGCCGCGGCAATCTGCGCCGTCAGATGTTCCTGGGTCTGCAAGCGGCGCGCAAAGATATCGGTGAGCCGCGCGAGCTTCGACAGGCCGACGACGCGCTCCACCGGAGTATAGGCGATGTGCGCCCGGCCGTAGAACGGCATCATGTGATGCTCACATTGCGAGGTGAATTCGATGTCACGCACCAGCACGAAGTCGTCATAGCCCGCGGTTTCGCCAAAGGTGCGATCGAGCACCGCGGCCGGGCACTGGTGGTAGCCCTGGTACAATTCGTCGAAGGCCTCGACCACGCGGCGCGGCGTGTCCAAAAGCCCCTCGCGTCCGGTATTCTCGCCGATATAGCTCAGCAAGACCTGCACCGCCGCCTCGGCCTCAGAGCGCGACGGCCGCGGCTGATCTGGGCTGACCGCGGCTGCCAAAAATTCGGACGGATCAAGTTCGGCCGGCCGGAAGTCCGCCGGCTTCGTCTCGATAGGCTTCGAATTGGGTGTGTTGGAATCAGGATTCTTTGGGCGGAGGGATTTGATCAATGCGTCCATGTCAGCTCCGTTCGACCGGTCGGGAAAAGACCGGAGTGTCACCGGCAGACGGGGCGGGGTTACCGCCGGGCGCCTGAGTCCCCCACCATTACCGCTTTAGGGTGGCCAACGGGTACCGTTTCGGACCACCTTCGAGAAATGGCGGGGTGTATTTCCACCAGTTCGGTCCATATATAGGACCCTGCACCGCAGCCGCCAAGAGCGGGGAGCATGAGTTCGGGCTATGCTAAACGACGTCTATAACAAGCGCATCATTGAACTCGCCGGCAATATCCCCCGGCTCGGCCGCCTGCCCTCGCCCGACGCCACGGCCACGGCGCATTCAAAGCTTTGCGGATCGACGGTAAAGGTCGATGTCAGGATGGACGGTGGCGTCGTCACCGACTTTGCCCACGACGTGAAGGCCTGTGCGCTGGGTCAGGCGTCGTCCTCCATCATGGCCGCCCATGTGGTGGGTTCTACGGCCAGCGAACTGCGTGAGTTACGCGAAACCGTTCGCAAAATGCTGAAGGAAAACGGCCCGCCGCCTGAGGGAAAATGGGCCGAAATCGCCGTGCTTGAACCGGTCCGCGACTACAAGGCGCGGCACGCCTCGACGATGCTGACCTTCGATGCCGTGGTCGATGCGATTGCCCAGATCGAGTCCAGGGCAACTGACACGGCCGCCGATGAAACGGTCAAGGCGGCAGCGCCCGAAGCTTCTCAGCCTGCTTCGGCTTAAAGCCCGGTCTTCATTTGATGGTTTAATGCTACTGCGCCGGTAACGCCGCAATGTTTGCGGTCGGCGCGAGCGCCTCGGCCGTGCGGGTGGATTTCGCAACCGGGGCGGCCTGCTCGTCGCTCACCGTGGTCGAGGCGAAACGGTCCTGCACCGGCTTGGTGGCCTGCGCCACGCCTTGCATGACCGGTCCGCTGACCGGCGGCAGAACTTCGGCGACCGCATCCGTAGTCACGAGATTGGTCAGCCGCAATTCGTCGCGCGACAGCTCGTGTAATGCTTCCCACGGTGGGACGTTGAGCGAGAGCGCCAACAGGTCGCCAGCGCCGCCCATCTCGAAGGTGAATTTCGCAAGACGCCCGATGTCGCGTTCCACGATCATCAGGTCATCGGCTGAATAGCTCGCCGCCCTCGCGTCATCGGCGCGGTCCCCCATCCAGATCTGATGCACCCGCACATGCGCTGCCTCAGGCACATAGCGCGCCTTGCCCGACAACAACAGGAAGACGCACATCGACTCGCAATAGGCATCCGGCCGAATAACGCCGTGATCGCCTTGCGCGCTGTGGATCAGAACGCTGGTGCCGACAGTCGTCATCAGACCGAGATTGCGGAAACGGCGTCCGAGCGCGATGGAGTCGTTGACCGATCCGCCGCTGGAATCCAGCACAACGGTCGCGCCACGAAGATCGCGGCCGCGCGCGAAATCCTCAAAATCCTTCGGGCTGTCCGCCGTTACGATGCCGACGGCGCTGATCCAGCCTCCGCAACGCTGTTGGCAAATCACCCAGCCAAACTGCATCGGAAGCTTGCGCTCTTCGAGGGTTCCATCGGCGTGGGCCAAATCGCCTAGCACAGCCAGGGCACCCGGGACGGCAAGACAGGCAGTTGTAACGACCAATACCGCCCAGCCGCGGAAGCGAAGTCTGACACGTTTCAATTTGGTTCCTTCCCCGCAATCGCCAAAAAGGCGACTGCACCGGTTAAAAACAAGGTGAGTCTGTCATTCCCTCGTTATGAAACGTAAACGCAGTTGACCGAATTGTCCATAGAACCTTTGCTGCATCGCGGCCTGCACCGTTGATATTTCGTGAACTGTGGCACAATTATTGGCATGGCGAAGTTCCGTGCGTTGGAACCAAGCAATTGCCGCACAACAACGCAGCAGCACGCTCATGAACCACTCGCCACCCAAGCCGCCGTTATGGTCCGTGCATTGCGCGGATTGTTCGCGCACCCCCGGGCAACTACCGAGGCAAGCCGGCCGCGCGGCGATCTGGTTGTATCGGCACACGCTCTCGCCGCTGGTCGGCTACAATTGCCGGCATCTGCCGACTTGCTCGGTCTATGCGGATGAGGCGATCGGGCGTTTCGGATTGTGGGCGGGCGGATGGATGATGCTGGGGCGGCTGTTGCGCTGTCAGCCGTTCGGCACTTCAGGCATCGACAACGTGCCGCTGACCAGACCTACCGGTGCGCGCTGGTATTTGCCGTGGCGATTCGCCCGCTGGCGCGGCGTCAACGCCGGCTGATTCGAGTTCGCCGCGACGCATCATCGAAATACGTTGCGGTGACGCCGGAACCGGCGCCTTATTGGTGGATTGGTTCGATGTCTCCTCCGGGGAGGACGTCAATGATGCGCTGGAAAATCAAACCCAGTGGTCACGATCCCAGGCAGATCGATTTTTTGGCGATTGTCGCGATGATCGTCATCGTCATCATGGTCGGCCACTTTTTCAGCGAGCCAGTGAAGAGACGTGGCACCAGCAGCTTCTTTGAGCCGAGCCAGACCGTACGCTGGTAGAGCTACGTGCCTCGGCCTTCAGAGCCGCCCTCAATTGAACCAAAGAAATCCGTGTGACGATTCGGGCTGTGGTGGCGGCGGACGAGGCTTGCGCGGGCGCGGCCTGGGTACTGCCGGCGGCAGTGTCTCGGTCGACAAGGTCGCGTCCGCGGTCGGCGAGCCGTCATCGGGCAAACGGACCGACAACAGCAGGTTCGATTCATGGGAGCGCCACCGATAGCCGATGCCGAAATCGATCGGCTGGGCGCGCTGGAATAGCGCGGCGTAGGATTGCTGATACCGGCTCGGGAATTCGCTGATCGGGCCGGCATAGCGTCCGAACGGAAGGAAGCGCCACTTCTTCGCGCTGTAATAGCCGAGTGGGATTCCGGAATCGTCCTGAATGATCGTGGCGCTGTTGGCGAGAATGAAATCGCGCACCGTCGAGAAGCTGCCTGAGTGCAAAAGATACGAGGCGCTCTTGATCAGGCTGCCGCCAGGCGCCAGCGTCGCGCAGAATTTCAGGAAGCCGCTGGATTTGACACCGGAGTCCGACAGGTCAGTCGAGAAATAATACAGCGTCTTTTCGACGCCGTCGCTTCCCGCAAACACGATCCTCACCCCACGTACCGCGTTGGCGCCTGCATTCTCGTTGGCGAAATACGCCGTGCCCTTGTCGTCGATGGCAACCGTTGAGACGTTCTTGATGGTCTTGCCGGAGCGCGCCAGAAATACATAGAGCAGCGGCATCGCGCCGGTGATCTGACCTTCATGCAGATCGACCTTCATCTTCTTGGTGATGAAGAACGAAAAGCTCAGAATTGAGCCGAGCGAGTGCTCAACATTGGCGAATGCCGCATCAACGTCGCCGCGCGACACTTTGGTCAGATCAGGCACCGATCCCGGCGGCTCGAGCGCGCTCAGCACATAGGTGGTGGCCTTGGGATAAAACGCGTCGGCGTAAAGGAAGTCCGGGCCGGAGAACATGTAGAACATCGTCGGCTTCGGCGCAGCTATGTTGGCCTCGGACCAGGCACGAACCTTCGACATCTGCCGCTGCTCAAGCTGAGCGAAGGCGGAATTGAAAAACTTCGCATGGCGCTGCCAGGCCAGATCCCTGGTGAGCGCTATCAGCGGGGAGTCCGCCGAGGGCATCATGCCGGCGAGAAACCGTGCCGTATCGTCAGCCGTCACCTCGGCGGCATGGACAGCCCCGAGCGCAGTCACGATCAAAAAGGCGGCTGCGGCCGCCACAAGTCTTAAGGTCCGAAGCATGTCTATTGGCGACCTACAGTTGGCGACGAGTTCGCTGGGCCCGAAGCGCTCTTCTTGCGGAAAACGAGATAGATCAGAAGGCCCGACACCATGATCAGAGCACCAAAAAAGGACTGCAACGGCCGTTCGACGACAAGATAGTACATCATGAAAAGTGTCACGAGCAGGAAAATTATGGGCGTGACCGGGTATCCCCAAGCGCGATAGGGCCGCGGCAGGTCGGGCTGCGTGATGCGCAGCTTGATCACGCCGAGCACGGTGAAGAACGAACAGAACAGCAGCGAAAACTGGATGAAATCCAGCACCGCCTCGAAGCTGCGGGTAAACAGCATCAGGGTTGCCACCGTCAGCTGAAACAGGATGGCATAGGCGGGCGCGCCTTGCGTCGATTTACGGGCAAACACCCGCAGCGCCGGGATATCCTCACCCATCGTCATCATCACGCGCGGGCCGATCCACATCATCGCGCTGATCGAGGATACGAGCCCGATGCAGATCATCGCGCCGACGATGCGGCCACCAAACTCGCCGAAAATATATGTGCCGGCAATGCGTGCGACGTCGATCTGGCCGGCGAGCTTGTCGATCGGCGCGGTGTGGAGGAAGACCGCGTTCAGCGCCACATAGAGTACCAGCACGATCAGCGTGCCCGACAATAGCGCCCGCGGCAGGTTCTGGCTGGCGTCGCGCATCTCGCCGATGATGTAGGTGGCCGCATTCCAGCCCGAGAACGAGTACATCACGAAAACCAGCCCGATCGCGAACGGCGCACTCGCGATATATCCGAGATCGCCGGCCTGCGGCGTAAACGACACCGGCTGTGGCGTGCCGATGACAAAGCCCGCGATCAGGAAAGCGGTGATCAGCACCACTTTGAGAATGGTCGAGATCAGCTGAAAGGTCGAGGAGTGCTTGACCCCCGTCAACTGGACCAACGACACCAGCCAGACAATGCCGACCGCAACGGTCATTGGCGGCGCGCCGGGTAATATCGAGCGGCCGTATTCACCGAGCGCGATCGCTGCAAGCGCCACGGGGGCCGCAAAGCCGACGGTCGCCGACACAAAGCCGGCCACAAAACCGAAGGCGGGATGGTAGGCGCGGCTGAGGAAATTGTACTCGCCGCTCGAGCGCGGAAACATCGCGCCCAACTCGCTATAGGAAAACACCCCGCACAGCGCGACGATGCCGCCCACGGTCCAGAGCGCGATGATCGCAAAGCCCGACGCGATGTCCTTGACCTGAAAGCCGAGGCTGGTGAACACGCCAACGCCGATCATGTCGGCAACGACAATGGCCGTCGCGACCACGACAGAAACCGTCGATCCGGCGGGGAGCCGACCTCCCAAAGCCGCAGTTCCAGCAGTCTCTGAAGCCATGCTCGCCCGCACTCGGGCGTCATGCCCTACCCCGGTATCGTGCGGGGTGCCTCCGGCCAATTCAAGGAGACGAAGCGAGAATTTAAATTCGGGACGATTTTGGTGTTTAAATACCTATTTTTGGTCATAAAGGCACATTTCGCCGCAGAAAAATGGAGTGCCCCACAATCACGACACGATTTCGTGTTCCCTAACCCTTTCCGGGAATGGGGAAAATTTCCGGAGGATTAACGTCACCGCAACATTAACGCGCTGACATCTGCCTGACATCAGGCGGTTGGGGCAAAGGGGTGGATGGTCGGGGCCAATCCGAAATCTGACGTATTTGGTCGCGTGAACTTGGCAGGAAGGCCGGGTTCGGTGCGTCGTGTGCTTTGGCGCGCCTGCCTCACGCGACGCTGGCTCGCTCTCCTCGCCGTTCTGATTCCGCTGTCTTTCACGCTCGCTCAATGCGGCAAGTCGCCGAGCGCGGGATCACTCGCCGCGAACGTCCAGGGCTCGACCGGCGAAACGTTCGACGACCGTTTCCCCACACCGCAATTCAAGGACCGCTTCCCCACCGCCGCCGAGAGCTTGCAGCAGCGGCCGGCGAATGTGGCGGATGCCCAGACCCGGCGTGTGGTACAGACGCAGCCCTACCGCGTCGCCTCGCTGGCGCCGACCGCGCCTTACCAGCGCTCGCAGCATGAAGATCAAACCGCTCTGGTCGGGTTGAAATCGTCCGCCTTCCCGTATTACGGCAACAACCCGCGTACCGAAGCTCCCTTCCTGAATGTTTCCGACGGCGCACGCCGCGGCCACCGCGGCTATTCGGGCCGCGTCTTGTGGCAGGATGAGACCTTCAACGACAACCGCGTGCTGATGCACGTTCCCGAACATTTCGACATCAACAAGCCCGGCGTTATCGTCGTGTTCTTCCACGGAAACGGTGCGACGCTGGAGCGCGACGTGCGCGACCGTCAACGCGTACCGCAGCAGATTTCGGAATCCGGCGCCAATGCCGTGCTGCTCGCGCCGCAATTGGCAGTCGATGCCGCCGATTCCAGCGCCGGCAAATTCTGGCAGCCCGGCGCACTGAAGCGCTTCATCAATGAATTGGCCGATCATCTCGCGCAGCTCTACGGCGATCCGGGCGCGGCCAAGACCTTCGCCAACATGCCGATTATCATCGTCGGCTATAGCGGCGGCTTTGTTCCGACCGCCTACAGCCTCGACGTCGGCGGGGTGGGCAATCGTATCCGTGGCGTCGTGCTGCTCGACGCCGTCTATGGCGAGCTCGACAAGTTCGCCTCCTGGGTCGGCAATAACCGCTCGAGCTTTTTCGTCAGCGCCTATACGCACTACACCCAGCCGCGCGATCACGAGCTGATGCAGATGATCCGCGACAAGGGCATTACCGTTTCCGACGCCATGGACGGTCCCTTGCGTCCGGGTAGCGTTGTCTTCGTCAGGACGCCCGAGGGCGTGACGCACCGCGATTACGTCACGCACGCCTGGACCGACAAGCCGGTGCGCGAAGTGCTGGCCAAGATGGCGCTGACACCGTCGCTGACGCGGCTTGCGGCCTCTAGCGCCGATACATCTATCAGCCGCTAAAGAACAACGCGCGTTTCAGCTTTTCGTCACCGCGAGCTGCCGCGTCAAAATGATCGTCATCAACCCGAGCGCCACGAAGGCGGCCCCGGCGTAGCCGATGCCGTAAAGAAGCTCGTGCGCATACAATAACCCGCCGATCGCAGACCCGATCGCCTGCCCCACATAGAGAAACGAGGTGTTGAGCGATACCGACGCGGAGGCCAGCGCCGGCGCGGCGGCCACCAGGCGCACTTGCTGCATCGAATTGCTGGAAGCAAAGCCGAGCCCCCAGATCGCGGCCGAACACGCCATCAGCGGATAGAAACCCGCGCTCAGCGCCCATCCGGCGACCCCGGCCAGCACCAGAGAGACGGAAAGCACTGAGGCCTTCAGGGGTCCCCAGGAATTGACGATGTTGCTGACAATGGCGATCCCGATGATGCCGCAGACGCCGTAGAACGCAAATACCAGCCCCACGGCATTCGGGCCGACCTGCGTCAACCTCGACAACAGCGGCCCCATATAGGTGAAGACGGCGAACTGGCCCGACATCAAAAGCGCGGTAATCACGAGCAGTACGACGATCACCGGGTTACGCCCGAGATCGGCCCACGTCTTGAGATCGACCGGCGCGCCCCTCAGGCCCGCGGGCAACCGCCAAAGCAACAGCAAGAAGCTCATCACCCCGATGATGCTGACACCACCATAGGCGGCGCGCCAGCCGTAACGGCTGGCCATGAAGGTGATCAGCGGTAGCCCGACAGCGGCCGCCAGCGACCAGCCGAGAAACACATAGGCGATGGTGCCGCCGCGTTTTTCCGCCGGCACGATCAGCGCGGCGGTGCCCGCGGCCTGCGGCGTGTAGAGGGCGCCGATCGCCAGCATGACGAGGCGAATGACCAGAATTGACGTGTAACCTGGCGCGAACGCAGAGGCCGCATTACCGAGCGCAAGCACCGCCAAGGTCGCCGTCAACAACGCACGGCGCTCGATCCGGCTCGTGAGCCACGCCGTCAAAGGCGAGCCGATACAAAGCATGATCGCGCCGAATGTAATCAGGAGGCCGGCGGTGTGGACGCTGATACCGAGATCGGACGACAATTCGATCAGCATGCCCGCCGGCGCCAGGATCGAACAGCCCGTCACGAGATTTCCAAACATCAGCGCGGTGGGGGCGAAACGGCGATGGACCGGACTGTCAGACGGCGGCTTTTTCATCCCGGGGCATGTAGGCTTTGTTGCGCCGTCTGGGAAGAGCAGCGCCCGCATGAGCCGGATGCGGCGCGATCATCCATGACAAGAGGTCGCGTAACGCATGATGGAAAGTCACCGGCCAGCCGTTATTTTTCAGCCGTATCCCGCGTGACGGCGGTGACGGCCTTCGGCGGCGGACAAGTTTGCAGCAGGGTGTCAACAGCGCGAGACAGGCCCTCGGTCGACAACACTGTGTTCAGGGCGGTCCGCCCGTCCGCGTTCTGTGACGCTTCCACGAGTTCGAATTGCAGTTGCCCGGCGAGCCTGTCGACCGCCGCGCGCGTCAAGCGCACGCCCCAAAACTCGCTGCCCGGCGTTTTGATGGGGATCGGCGTGAAATAGAGCAGCGTGGCAGCGGCGCCATCGATCGCGACGGTTGGAAACGGCGATTTCACTGTCGGGCGCTGGACGTCAAGTTCGAACTGCTCCGTGCTCAGGCAGATCAGCCGCCACTGCAACAGGCGATAGGCGGTATCGCCTTCGACCTTCTGCGTCGCGACCTTCCCGACCATGCTCCGCGCGCCGTTCTCGAACTGCCAGGGCGTCTCGACCTGCGCACGCCGATCGAAACCGAACCGAACGATCTCTTCGCGCGTCAGCACATGCACCTCTTCGAACTTCACGGTGCTCACGAGCTTCAGAAGTCCGGTATCACCCTCCATGCGTGCGAAATAGCTCGCCAGCAGACTGTCCGAGTGCGCCCGTCCCCGCTCGGTCGCCGCCGCGCGCATCTCCGGCGTCGGGACTACACCGAGGAATTGCGTGATGACTTTCGCCGAGTGCACCCCAAGCGAGGTGTCCGGCGCAATCTCGCGCGTGGTGGCGCCGAGCAGGAAATAAGGACAGGCGGAATTGCAGATCGCGTTGCGGGTCCAGAGATCACCGGTGAGTTCGCGGCCCGATCGCTTGAGCTTGAGGCAGACCTCTCTGTCCTGCGGCTCGAAACCGCACTCCTTCACGACGGTGCGCGCCACCCGCACCACCGCGGGTTTTTCATGCAGGAACGTCCCCATGGCCAGCGCCTGTTCGAGATTACCGCCGGGCGAAGTCACGTAGATTGGCAGATTCCGGTTCCGCAGGGGTTGCAGGAATTTGCGAAACCGCGCAGCCGCAGTGCCATCGATCTGGCCTTCGATCGCGATCCAGGTATCGCAGCCGCGGCCGCAGGAGTCGGGCGCGCCCTTGGCGACATAGAAGACAACCGGATTGACCTGCACCTGGACCGGCCGGGACGGCGCTGGATGAACCGGCCGCGCGACCGTCTGCGCTGCCGCCGATCCGCATAGCATGACGAAGAGAGCGGCGAGAGCGCTGCGCAGTGCCATGAACAAGCCCGGAAACTCCAACGACGGCAGGAACGCCAACAAGCTTTCGCTGTCAAGGTCTACCACCCAACCTTGGGGCGAACGGCGTGCGATCGTGCGGTTTTTTGATATTGTCACATTGCAGGGCGCGAATCGCCTGCTATACCGCTCCTCATTCCCGCTTACCTGCGCTCGTTCGCAGGAGTGAGCCTTGAGGAGACGAATATGTCAGACAAGAATGCGTCCACGTCAGGATTCCAATTCAGCCTCACGAATTTGAAGCCAGCTGAACCCGTGAACAAGGTCACCCTCACCTTCCCGGACGGCGCCCGGCGCGACTATCCCAAAAGCATCACGGGACTTGAGATCGCCAAGGGCATCTCGCCTTCGCTGGCCAAACGCACCGTGGCGATGGCGCTGGACGGTGAGCTTGCCGACCTCAACGACGCAATCGAGAGCGATGCGAAGATCGAGCTGGTCAACCGCGACGATCCCCGCGCGCTGGAGCTGATCCGGCACGATGCAGCGCATGTGCTCGCCGAAGC
>CAVVZW010000186.1:0-3844 GCA_963752265.1 uncultured Alphaproteobacteria bacterium | reverse complement strand
GGGAAAAATGAGTACCTGGCCGATGTGCCGAGGCAAATGCGCCTCGCGCAGATCTCGAAGCGGCAAACGTCTCGCTGGTCGCCAGCACAAGCGCAACGGCGCTGAGGGACACGATCAACGCCCTGTTTATTTTCGACCTCATGGCACGCACCTATTTTGTCAGGAGCCGTATTCCAGAGGACGCTAGGCCGCGCGTTTTCGCATCGCAAACGCAACCTTAATTGTTAGTTAAATCGTAAGATTAACAGGGAACCCGCGCCTCAAGTCCTTGCGGCATTATACGATCCCGGCCGCGACCTGACCGCGTAGCCGCTCCAGGCTGAGCAGCGTGTCGGCGCAGGCCGCCGCAACCTCGACGCCCTTGGCCGCAAAATGCCGGCGCAGAAAATCCGCATCCGCCGTCTCGCGAAACTGCCGCGGCGTCACCACCGCCGAGAACACCGGGATCTCCGTGCGCAACTGCACGTCCATCAGCGCTTTGATGACGGTCTCGGCGATCGTATCGTCGTCGACTACAAGTCCGGCTGCCACGATCGCGGTGTAGCGCCGGGTCTTGGCCAAGAGCTGCACATGCAGCGGAATCTCGAAGACGCCCGGCACTTCGAACACATCGATATGGGCGCGGGCGATGTGACGCGCTTCGATCTCGGTGAGAAAAGCCTCGCGGCATTCGGCCACGACGTCGCGATGCCAGGCTGACTGCACGAAAGCAACGCGTTGCGGCTTTGTGAAACGCGGATGGACCGGCTGCGCCGTGGCTTGCGAAGATTCGATTACTCCGGCGCCTTCATGCGGTGTTTGATTCATGGTGTCCTCGCTTTGCAACGGAGACCGGAAAATCAGACCTCACGCTTGAAGCGAATTATGGCGAGCGCTGGCTTCGCCAGCAAGACCTTCACCCGCGGGTCCAGATCCGCGCCTTTGACTGCGGAACGGAACAATCAGCCGCATTTTCCCCGATGTGTTCCCTCATCTTTCAAAAATTAACGATTTGGGCGAGGTACGAATCCGATTCCGGTTTGTTCTCATCCAAAAGTTAACGCGCACGAAGAGCTGTGGACGATTTCACTATTGGTTGTGGATGGAGTCTGGGTGGCGTTGCGCCGATTCCGCAAATCACATCACTTCGTCCCGGCAAGCTCCGATCCCGACGCGAGGGATCATCGGGCGAGTAACCGCCACGGCGCACACAAGGGCGCTTGTCGGCGTCCCGCGTGCGTATAGCTTATCCGAATTTTGACAAGGCAAGGTCGAGACGGCATGTCCCTCCTCGAAGGTATTATTGATTCCCGGACCAATCCTCTCGCGGTCGTCGAGGATGTCGCCGCTGACAACAACCTGTCGTTCGAGCGCTCCGGCGAAGACGAAATAACGATCGTCTCCAAGGGGAACTGGACCGATTATCAGCTCTCTTTCACCTGGATGAACGAGATCGAGGCGCTGCATCTGGCTTGCGCCTTCGACATGAAGATTCCGGAACCGCGCCGAGCCGAAGTACAGCGGCTGATCGCCGCGATCAACGAACAATTATGGATCGGGCATTTCGATATCTGGACCCATACCGGCATGATCATGTACCGCCAGGCGCTGGTGCTGCCGGGCGGGATGGCGGCGTCGACGGCGCAATGCGAGACCATGCTGGTCAGCGCGCTGCATGCCTGCGAACGCTATTATCCGGCGTATCAATTCGTGGTCTGGGCCGGCAAGACCGCTGCGGAAGCCATGAGCGCCGCGATGTTCGACACCGAGGGCGAGGCGTAGAGGCCCACCCCCGGTCATGCGCGGGCTTGACCCGCGCATCCATCTGGAAAAAAGTTTGCACCTTGAGTGATGGATTGCCGGGTCAAGCCCGGCAATGACAGATTATGTTGTTGCTTGCAGGTGAACCAAATGAACGCTGCTCGACCACTAGCGCAAATGAAAGGCACCGTCGTCCTCGCAGGCGCGGGAAAGATGGGCGGCGCGATGCTGTCGGGCTGGCTCGCCCAAGGCCTCGACCCAAGCCGCGTGGCCGTGATCGAACCGCATCCTTCCGAAGAAATCCGTGTGCACTCGGCCAAAGGCGTGCGCCTCAATCCCTCATCGCAGGAAACCGGAGCGCTTGCGGCTTTCATCGTGGCGCTGAAGCCGCAGGCCTTCCGCGAGGCGGGGCCGGCGCTGAAACCCTATGTCGATACGGCCACGCTCGTCGTGTCGATCATGGCGGGAACCACGATTGCTTCGCTCAGCGAGGTTTTGGGCGGCCACATCGTGCGCGCGATGCCCAACACGCCGGCCGCGATCGGCCGCGGCATCACGGTCGCGGTGGCAGCAAAAGATGTCAGCGACGCCCAACGCGAAACCGCCGACGGCCTGTTGCGCGCCACAGGTCTCGTCGAATGGGTGAACGATGAAAGCCTGATGGACGCGGTGACCGCCGTGTCCGGCTCCGGGCCAGCTTACGTGTTCCTGCTCGCAGAGGAATTGGCGCGGGCCGGCGTCGCGGCTGGCTTACCTGAAGCTCTCGCGATCAAGCTGGCGCGCGAAACCGTCGCGGGCTCCGGCGAACTCTTGCATCGCTCGGATCTTGCAGCCGCGACGCTGCGCCAGAACGTCACGTCACCGGGCGGCACGACAGCGGCCGCGCTGGCCGTGCTGATGGGAAGTGATGGTCTACAATCGCTGCTGACGAAGGCGGTCGCCGAAGCGACCAAGCGCTCGAGGGAATTGGCGAAGTAATCTGCTCCAACCGTCATCCTGAGGTGCGAGCGAATGCGAGCCTCGAAGGAGACGGCCCCCCGCTCGCCGCCATCCATCCTTCGAGGCGCGCAAAGAGCGCGCTCCTCAGGATGACGTCCGAGTCTGTGGCCCAAACTGCTTCGTAAAACTCTCGACATTGACGAGACCGCGGGCGTGGCGGCCCTCACCGATGCGGCGTTTCTCGTCGAAAGCCTCGACCTCGAACCGGATCACGCGCCGCTCCACCGCGATAACCTTTGCCGTGGTCCGCACCGTCGCGCCGACCGGGGTGGCGGCGAGATGGCGGATATCGACTTCGGTGCCGACCGTAACCCACCCCGCCTCAAGACAGGCCTTGATGGCGTCGGCGGAGGCGAGTTCCATCTCCAGGATCATCATCGGCGTCGCATAGACCATCGGCATGCCCGGCACGAAATGCCCGACCGTGCGCTCGGGCGGCACCACCAGCGTGCGCTCGGCGCTCAAGCCGATCTTGATGACGTCGCGTGCGTCCATGGACTCACCAAACCGTCGTCCCGGACAAGCGAAGCGCGATCCGGGACCCATAGCCGCCGATGTCTGCAACTGAGCCCACTGTAGCCAAACTCAGTCATGACGAAGATTGGTGGTTATGGGTCCCCGCGTTCGCGGGGACGACAAAGGAGCAAAATTACTTCTTCGCGAAGCGCTCGACGAAGCTCACCCCGCCCTTCATCTTGTGGATCAACGGCGCCTCGTTGATCTGGATCACGACCGCTTCGGCATCGACGCCGAGATTCTTCACCAGCGCCTGCGTGATGTCGCGCATCATGCCGACCTTCTGTTCGTCGGTGCGGCCGGCCGCCATGCTGATGGTAATTTCGGGCATTTGTTCTACTCCTTTTGTCATTCATTTGGTCGCTGTCGCACCAGTTTAACCCGGCGGCCCATCTTTTGAAGAGATGGATACGCGGGTCAAGCCCGCGTATGACGAATTCAGTTTCCCCATTTCACCGCATGTCGTGCCAATATTTTGCGCACGGCCGCGACGAGATCGCTTTCATCGACCTCGATTTGCGCCTCGGCCTGCTTCCTCAGATATTCGTCACGATCGCTCGTGTCGGTGAGCCCGGCGCCGAGAATGAGA
>CAVVZW010000185.1:0-8519 GCA_963752265.1 uncultured Alphaproteobacteria bacterium | reverse complement strand
ATTGCGCGAAAACCAACCGATTGGCTGCCGCGTCACGCTGCGCAAGGACGCCATGTACGAGTTTTTTGATCGCCTTGTTGCCACCGCCTTGCCGCGGATTCGCGATTTTCGCGGATTGTCGCCCCGCAAATTCGATGGCCGCGGCAATTACACTTTCGGTGTGAACGACCAGGCGATTTTCCCGGAAATCGAACTGGAAAAGGTGAAGCGCACCCAGGGCATGGATATCACGATTGTCACGACTGCGGGCGAAAACGCCTCCGCGCATGACCTGTTGAAACTGATGGGGTTTCCGTTCTCGGAGAAATAATTTCATTTATGGCCAAAAAATCATGGTTGGAGCGTAACAAGCGCAAGGCGGAGACGGTAAAGAAGTATGCCGCCCTCCGTGCTGAATTGAAGGCGAAGACGCCTGCAAGGGCCAGGGCTTTGCTGAAATGAGCAAGGGCGATTGCACCGCCGCCAAGGGCAAGTTCAAGCCCGCCTAAGCTACTTTCGAGGGGGAGGGGCCCGGTGTAGGCCGGGTCCCGCTTCCATGATAGGCTTTCGACTTCCGCAAGCAGTGCGTAAGAAAACCACCGCGATAGCGGGAGGCCAGCGGAGGCAGCATGAACGTAGCAAGTCAGGTGCCCGTTTCAGTCCCGGCACGTTCCGCTCATTCCGTTTCGGTTGCGAAACCTGAATTCCTTGGATTCGGTCTTGGGCTGCGGGCCCAGCATTACGACGAGATCCTCAACGGCAGTCCCGCGATCGACTGGTTCGAGGTCATCAGCGACAACTACATGATTCCAGGCGGGCAGCCGTTGCAGATGCTCGACCGGATTCGTGCGCGCTATCCGGTGGTGATGCATGGCGTGTCGCTGTCGATTGCTTCCACCGCGCCGCCTGATTTTGAATATCTCGGTAATCTGCGCGAGCTGGCGCGGCGGGTTGAGCCGAAATGGATTTCCGATCATTTGTGCTGGACCGGCGTTCACGGCAAGAACCTGCACGATCTCCTGCCGTTTCCCTACACCCGCGAGGCGCTTGATCATGTCGTGAGCCGGGTGCAGCTGGTTCAGGACTTTCTCGGCCGCGCGCTCGTGCTCGAGAACGTGTCGACCTACGTGCAATTCAATAATTCGGAAATGACGGAATGGGAGTTCCTGTCCGAGTTATCCCGTCGCTCCGGTTGCTGGCTGCTGTTCGACGTCAACAATGTCTATGTCAGCGCCTTCAACCACGGTTACGATCCGCTGACCTTCCTTGAGGGCATTCCGTCGGATCGTGTGGTTCAATTCCACATGGCCGGCCACAGCCATATGGGTACCCACATCGTCGACACCCATGATCATCCGGTGTGCGACGACGTGTGGGAACTTTATGCCGCGGCGTTGAAGCGCTTCGGCTGGGTTTCCACGATCATCGAGCGTGACGATCACATTCCGCCGCTTGATGAAATCATGGTGGAGGTCGAGCGCACCCGTGAAATCGCGCATCGCCTCCTTCCAGCATTGGTCCCTGCGGCCGGATGAGTGATCTGGCACGCCAGCAAAGCGAATTTCAGCGCGCCATCTTGACCGGCGACGACACCATTCTGGCTGAGATCCCCGACAGCCCGAGGGAAAAGCGCGAAACCCTGTTCGGCGTTTACCGCTACGCTTATGCCTCGCGGCTGGTCGAGGCCATGCGCAACGACCACAAGCTCCTGCATATCTATCTCGGCGATGAGATGTTCAACGAGATGGGCCACGCCTATGTCGCTGCCTATCCGTCGCATCATCCCAACCTGCGCTGGTTTTCCGGCCATTTGCCGGACTTCCTGAAATCCGCCGAGGCTTACGGCAAATACCCGGTTCTCTCCGAACTCGCGGCGCTGGAAAAAGCGCTCAACGACGCCTTCGATGCCATCGATGCGCCGGTTGTCGGGGTTGCTGATATGGCGTCTTTCGCACCGGAAGCATGGGCGGGATTGACCTTCAAGCCGCATCCCAGCGCCCAACGGCTTGACCTTTCCACGAACGCTACCGCCGTGTGGTTCGCGCTCAAGGCCGACGAGGACCCGCCCGAGCCGGTTTCGCTTGCAGAGCCCGACCGGCTCCTGGTCTGGCGGCAGGATGTCACCCCGGTCTTCCATCAACTCAACGTGGAAGAAGCGATGATGTGGGATGAGGCGTCAATCGGAATTCCATTCGGCGTGCTCTGCTCGATGCTCGCGACCTATGATGATCCCGATAGCGCGGCGGCGCGAGGCGCGACCTATCTTCATGGATGGGTCACGGCAGGACTCCTGACCGGCGTCACCAGCGGCGAGCGATCGGGTGAATGAAGGTACCCATTTCGTTGAGCGCATGAGCTGGGACGAAGTCGGCCGGCGCATCGATAACGGTGCGGCGGCCATTCTGCCGATCGGGGCGGGCGCCAAGGAGCACGGGTTCCATTTGCCGATGAACACCGATCGCATTCAGGCCGAGTGGCTGGCGGCAAAAATCGCCGAACGCGTCGACGCACTGATCTGGCCGACCGTTTCCTACGGCTATTATCCGGCCTTTGTCGAGTATTCCGGCAGCGCGAGCCTTTCGGCCTCCACCTTCGAGGCCGTGGTCGGTGAAATCGCCGCCGCCATCCTCAATTTCGGCTGCCGCGCGTTGTTCGTGCTCGACACCGGCATCAGCACGCGCGCCCCGGTCGATCGCGCGCTCGCAGGCCTGAAGTCCGATAAAGCGCGGCACCTGCAAATTCACGAAGGACCGCGCTATCGCGAGGCCGCCGCCAAGCTTGCGGATCAAAGTCACGGCAGTCATGCCGACGAACTCGAGACGTCCGTGATGCTGGCGTTCGCGCCCGAACTTGTGGCGATGCAGCACGCGGAAGCAAGCCCATCCTCGTTGCAGGAAACGCCGGGGCCTCTGACACCTTTCGATTCTTCGTCTCCCAATTACAGCCGCTCCGGCAGCTATGGTGATCCGACGCTTGCCACACGCGCCAAGGGCGAGGTTTTGCTCGCGGCCATGATCGAAGACATCGTCGAACAAGCGACTTCCTTTCTTGCCGCGCAAGCGGTCGGGCCGGCGCAACACGGCACCTCAGCGTGAGAACCATGAAAAAAATAATCGCAATCGGGGCAACGCTGTTGCTGGCATGTGCCGGCGTTTCGACGATCGCGCAAACGACCTCCGAATTCATGCGCGGTGATCGCATGCCCTATGAGGCCTTCGACAAGCTCCCCAAGACCGATATCGACGTTCCCGGCGGCGTGATTCACGTGGGCTTTGCGCCCGGTGAGCTCACCTTGCCGAAGGAAAAAATCCTGGACTGGATCAAGACCTCGGCCAAGGCGGTCTCGACCTATTACGGGCACTTTCCGGTCAAGTCGCTGCGGCTGCTGCTTGTCCCCGTCGATGGTCCGCGCGTGCGCGGTGGCACCACGTGGGGCTATCGCGGTGCGGCCATTCGCGTGGTGATCGGGCGTGACTCCAATGAAGACGCGCTGCGCCGCGATTGGGTGATGGTGCACGAGATGGTGCACACCGCGCTGCCGGACATGGAGGAGCGCTACAGCTGGTTGTCGGAGGGCCTTGCCGTCTATGTCGAACCGATCGCGCGGGTGCAGGCCGGCGATCTTTCCGCGCAAGAAATCTGGCTGGCGATGATGCGCGATATGCCCAACGGGCTGCCGCAAGCGGGCGAGCAGGGCCTCGACGTCACCGACACGTGGGGGCGCCGCTATTGGGGAGGCGCGATGTTTTGCCTGATCGCGGATATCCAGATTCGCAAAGCGACCGGTAACCGGTTCGGCTTGCAGGACGCGATGCGCGGCGTGCAGGCGGCCGGTGGCAGTCATGAAGTCGATTGGCCGATCGAGCGGATTCTATCGACCGCGGACAAAGCGGTCGGCGTCGATGTGCTGACGCGTCTGCATAACGAATGGGGACAAAAGCCGGTGACGCCTGATCTCAATCAGCTCTGGAGCGATCTGGGTTTGCGCAAAACCGGCAGCGGCCTCGAATTCGACGACACCGCGCCGCTCGCGGCGATCCGCGTAGCAATCACGGCGCCGCGCACAAAGTAGCGCGACGCCGCCGGCACTCACGAGTTCCGCGCTGAGCTCTCCCAATTGACGGACCGTTTTCAGTCCGGCAGGTTTGCCGAAGCAGCGGGTGTTGGCGATGGAAAAAATTTCGGTAGCGGTCATCGGAGCAGGGATGGGAGGTCTTGCGGCGGCCGCGGGACTGACCCGCGCCGGACTGAACGTGACAGTCTATGAGCAGGCCACGAAATTTACGCGCCTGGGCGCTGGCATCCAGATTGGCTGCAACGCCATGAAGGTCCTGCGGGCGTGGGATCTCGAGCCGATGCTCCGGCGCGCGGCGTTCTATCCGCGTTCATGGAACAACAGGGAGTATGATACGGGCGATATCCGTTTTGACATGATTTTTGGCCCTGTGGCGGAAGAGAAATATGGAGCGCCTTATCTTCTCGGGCATCGCGGCGATTTGCATGCGGCGCTGGTGAGCGCGGTACCAGCTGAATTGATTCGTCTCGACCACAAGCTGGTCGGCTTCGAGCAGCTTGCAGATCAGGGCGTCAAGCTTCGGTTTGCGAACGGGACAAGCGTGATTGCCGACGCGGTCGTCGCCGCCGATGGGGTTCATTCCCTGGTGAAGGACGAACTGTTCGGCCGCCACGAGCCGAATTTCACGGGACGCATCGCCTATCGTACCGTGTTTCCTGCCTCGCTTCTGAACGGTTACGCGATCGACGATTGCACCAAATGGTGGGGACCCGACCGTCATATCGTCATTTATTACGTGAAGCCCGACCGTAGCGAAGTCTATTTCGTGACCAGCCAGCCTGAGCCCGGCTTCACGGTCGAGTCGTGGTCAGCGATGGGAGATGTCGGCGAGCTTCGTCGGGCCTTCGCCGATTTTCACCCCCAGGTACGTCATGTGCTGGAGGCTTGCCCTTCGGTGCACAAATGGGCGCTGGTCGATCGCGACCCGTTGCCACGCTGGTCGGATGGCAACGTGACATTGCTTGGCGACGCCTGTCATCCCATGACGCCGTATATGGCGCAGGGAGCGGCGATGGCGATCGAGGATGCGGCCATCTTGGCGCGCTGCCTCCAGGGCGTCGAGCGCGACGGCGTTGCCGGCGCGTTCCGGCGTTTTGAGGCTACGCGCAGAGAGAGGACATCGCGCGTTCAGCTCAGTTCACGCACGAATACGTGGCTCAAGGGCCCCACCAATCCGGATTGGGTCTATAGCTACGATGCGTGGAGGGAGCCGCTTGCAGATCCCGAACGGGCTCAACTGGCGTAACGCCGTCAGACGCCGGAGTATTGAGAACGACTAAGCGAAGGGGACGGTCTTGCTCAGGATATGATTTGTGGTATCGTGAAAGCTATACCGAGCCGGAAGAACGCGGGCTGAAACGTCATAGCAAGAGAATGGCGTGGCGTGGGCGGTGCGCGAGGCTGAGTAAGTTCGGGTAGAAAACTCCAACTCTGCCACCCCTACAATGCTGTTCGCCCGCTTTCCGAGTCGTCGCGGGAGTTCGAATAAATTATGTTCCAGCTATTTTTAAGAGCGCGTTTGCGCAATTTTACAAAAGATCACCTCGAAGGTGAGGGGTTCAAGGCTCGCGCGCCTGAGCGAGATGAGGATACAGACCGCAAGCGCATTGAGACCGTCATGAACGCAATCGAAACCGTACTGAGCGCCGCCGAGAACGAACAAAAAGGACTGAACAGAGGGTTGACGACGCGCTGGCGCGCGCCGCCGTGACGGTTGGAAATGCGAGCGACGAGTATCTGGACCGGGAGCCGCTGGATACCCACCACCAGGCCTTGTTCAGCGAAGACATCTCCAAAGGTCAGCGGCGGCTGAAATCACTCGCCGATACCATAACCCACTTCAAGTTTCTAAGGGCCGCGGTCCTGAGCAGGTTTCCAGACCATAAGCTGCCATCCGCGTAACATGGCCGATTGAAATCAGTCACGCCCAGGAAGTGGCGCGAGCTTGCTGGATGTAAAGCCACCAGGGATTGGGCGTGGATGGCGAGGATGGTCAGAATAAGCCGAAGGGCCAGGTTTCGATCCCGCGCTTATTAGCTCACAATCTATCGTAGCCCACCGCTCGAAGTAGACCCGGGCGTCAAAGATAGAGATTTCGAAGCCTCGTCGAGTGATAGATAGCCTCCAGCCGCGCGTTCGGGCCCAAGTGAGCCGGTCTGATCGTCCGGCGCCGGCGGCGTACACCCTCGGCAGATGACCAATTTTCTTTTTAATTCCTCGTCGGCGGCGCGGTTAATTGCATCAAGGGCAGCGTGCCATTCTTTCGAGTATGGTCTCAGTTTGGAAAGCTCATCCTGCCCTTGAGAAATGTCTTTGGAAGTGGCTGCCGCGTTGCTGGGACTTCGAGCCTTTGCCTGTTTCGGATAGTGTGATTTCGGAAGGGCACCGAACTCTGCAACTGCATTCGAACGCGGAACGTAGTACCCGACTCGATCGTGGCAGCAGCCGCCGAGAGCCAACCCCGCCGCGATCACAAATCCTAGTCGTTTGCTCATGCCTAAGGCTTGCCTGTTGCCCACCAAGATGCGCGTCGACCGCCCAGACAACCTGCCGATCTATGGTTAATTCCCGCTTAAACATGCAACGCATTGCGGGGGCTGAAGCGGCGAGTAACTTGAGATTAACTGGTCGTTTGCGACCTTTGGCCGGTCACGAGTGTTGAACGGAGCCGCCGGTAACCTCAACCCAGCGGCGGCTCTTGTATAGAACGCTAAGGGGAGCTGGGCGCTCAACGGAAACGCGGACGATCTTGGATTTTAACTCGATGAGGTCGGTGAAACATCGGCCTGGCGGCGCAATTCTTTGGCGATCATTGGCGACAGAGTAGACATCCTCGAGATGACAGAGACGCGCACGCCGCGCCGCTGTATCGCCTCGATCACTGGGTGGAAGTCGCCGTCAAGGGAGAACAGCACCATCAGATCGATATCGAGCTCCGCACGGACCGCGAGCTCGATATCCACGTTCCAGTCACTTGCGATGCCCGCTCGCATCGGAAATTCCTTGGCCGGTATGCTGGCGACCTTGTAGTTGCGCAACGCCGATGGCGACAACGCTGTCCGCCAGCGATGCCCACCAAAAGCGGTCGCGCTCCAGCCGCTTCGTGAATAGACACGCACCTTGGCCATCATGCCAGACGATCTTGATCAAGTCGCGCGGTGGCCTCTAAAAACGTAGAGCTTACCAATGTGCGGGCCGCGCTTCAAACTCTCCTGAACCAGACGGGTACGGCTCGGGAATCCGCGGCGCATATCGGTATGGCCGGTCGCAGGCTACTTGCATTGCTCGGTATCGCAATCAGGTCCACCTGTTGGCGATCTCGAAGAGAAGGTCGCTCTGCGAAGAGCTGACGGACGCTCTTGTGGTGCGAGGGGATCAGCAGGTTGTGCGTTCGGTGGCTAAGAAAAGCGGCGCGCGCTTCTCCGATTCCGGAATTTTGCACATGATTAAGCGTTCCAAAGGCGATTCAATTCTGTTTGAGATATTGGGCTATCGCAAGGACATTCCGAGGCATGTCTTCCAGCAATTGATCGCAAAGGCGTCGGGCAATACGAAAAAGCGGCTTGAGCGTGAGCGCCCGGAAGCGGCGAACCAGATAAATAGCCTGGTGACAGACGTCGCGCGCGCACTGCAATCGAAATTCGGCGCTGCCTCTAAGGACTATTTCGATGCAAAAAAGCGAAGTGGCAAAACAACATCAGCGCGGCGATCTGAATGAGAAGCAGATCTTCGAATACGCTCATTCGCACAGGCTGGCGGAAGCGACCGTGGGCCTCGACCTGCTATGCTCGCTACCCGTCGAGGTAGTCGAACGCGTACTGTTTGACAAAAACCATGAGATTGCGTTGATCCTGGCCAAGGCCCTCGCGTTTTGTTGGGAGACGACGATGGCGCTGTTGTTACTCGCCCAGTCGCTCCAGTCCGATGGCGACGGGTTGTCGGCCACCTGCCACCTCAGCAGCGGATCGCTATCCGCCGAGGCAGTGTAAAAGGTCCAGCCGGAGGTCGTGTATTGCGGGTAGCAATGGTAGATGAGAAAATCCGGCGTGACGCCGAGACGTTTCATGACGGACCTTGGACGGGCGTCCAGCCGTAGTTCGTCGTCCCCGTGCGCGGGTTGACCGCAAAGTGGTCGGTGTTGTTCGCATAGCTGGATTCCCCCGGCACCACCACCACGCCCATCTTGATCGGCGCCGCCGGATCGCCGCTTTCATCAACTGGATGCAGGCCACCGCGTTTGTCGCGTAGGTGTACGGATCGTGCTGGACGGCGTGGTCGTCCGTCTCCCATGAGCCATAGCATTCGTTGCCGATCTCCCAGTATTTGAAATTGCAATGATTAGTCTGATTGGCCATCAGCACCCACGCCGCCGCCTCAGCGGGCGTGCCCGTTCCGTAGTTGATCGTCGTGAATACTTGCGCACCGAGGTTCGTCGCGATGTTTTGAAAAGCTCCGTTGCCCGTAG
>CAVVZW010000184.1:0-18567 GCA_963752265.1 uncultured Alphaproteobacteria bacterium | reverse complement strand
CTTCCTCCTGCGCCTCGACGACGTATTGCTCGTGATGGACGCGATGTCGCTCGATCTGCACCGGATCACGCTTGGCGCGCTGATCATCGCGCTCGGGCTCTTGGTCGATGACGCCATCATCGCGGTCGAGATGATGGTCGTGAAGATGGAGCAGGGCTGGGATCGTATCCGCGCCGCGTCCTTTGCCTGGGAATCCACCGCATTTCCGATGCTCACGGGCACACTGGTCACGGCGGCAGGCTTCCTGCCGATCGGCTTTGCAAATTCGGCGGTCGGCGAATATGCCGGCGGCATTTTCTGGATCGTGGCAATTGCGCTGGTCGCCTCTTGGTTCGTCGCGGTGATCTTCACACCCTATATCGGCGTCAAGCTGCTGCCGAATATCGCGGTGGGTCACAATCACGATCCGCACGCGGTCTACGAGACGCGCATGTATCGCGCGCTGCGCAGCGTAATCCAGTGGTGCGTGAATCATCGCGTCAAGACGGTGCTCGCAACCGTTGCCGTATTCATCATCTCAATTGTCGGCTTCGGTCATGTCCAGCAGCAGTTCTTCCCGTTGTCCGAGCGCCCCGAACTATTCTTGCAGCTTCGGTTGCCGGAGGGCACGGCGTTCAACGTCACGGAAAAATCCGTGAAGAAGGCGGAAGAACTGCTCAAGGGCGACCATGATATCGCGACCTACACGTCCTATGTCGGCCAGGGATCACCGCGTTTCTGGCTCGGGCTCAACCCGCAACTGCCGAATGAAGCTTTTGCAGAGATCGTGATCGTCGCCAAGAATGTCGAGGCGCGTGAGCGGATCAAGGCGCGGGTCGAGAAGGCGGTCGAGGAGGGCGATCTGTCCGAAGCGCGGGTGCGTGTCGATCGCTTCAATTTCGGGCCACCGGTTGGCTTCCCGGTTCAGTTTCGCGTGATCGGTCCGGATCCCAAGGTCGTCCGCGAGATCGCCTACAAGGTGCGCGACGTCGTTGGCGAGAACAAGAATATCAGGGATGCGCAACTCGACTGGAACGAGCAGTCGCCGTACCTCAAGCTTGTCGTCGATCAGGATCGCGCCCGTGCGCTGGGCCTGACCCCGCAAGACGTCTCGCAGGCGCTCGCGATGCTGATCTCCGGCGTACCGGTGACGACCGTGCGCGACGGCATCGAGAAGGTCGACGTGGTAGCCCGTGCCGTTCCTTCCGAACGGCTCGATCTCGGCCATGTCGGCGACCTCACGGTCACCTCACGCAATGGCGTGGCGGTGCCGCTGACGCAAATCGCCAAGATCGAATATTCCCATGAGGAGCCGATCATCTGGCGGCGCAACCGCGACATGGCGATCACGGTGCGTGGCGATGTGGTCGATGGCGTGCAGGCGCCCGACGTCACCAACCAGATCTGGCCAAAACTTCAAGACATTCGCGATCATCTCGAGCCGGCCTACCGGATCGAGCCGGGCGGCGCATTCGAGGAATTGGCCAAGGGCAATGCCTCGATCTTCGTGCTGTTTCCGCTGATGGTGATCGTGATGCTGACGCTGTTGATGATCCAGTTGCAGAGCTTCTCGCGCCTGTTCCTGGTGTTCCTCACCGCGCCGCTGGGCATCGTCGGCGCCTCACTGGGCTTGAACGTCGCCAACCAGCCCTTCGGCTTTGTGGCGCTGCTCGGCCTGATCGCGCTGGCCGGCATGATCATGCGCAACACCGTGATTCTTAGTGGACCAGATCGAAACCGACGTCGCCCACGGGTTGACCCGGCGGGAGGCCATTGTGGAAGCGACCGTCCGGCGGGCCCGGCCGGTGGTGCTGACGGCGCTCGCCGCAATTCTGGCGATGATCCCGCTGTCACGCTCGGCGTTCTGGGGGCCGATGGCCATCACCATCATGGGCGGCCTGTTCGTCGCGACCTTCCTGACGCTGCTATATTTGCCGGGCCTCTATGCGCTCTGGTTCCGCAAAAGCCTTGAGGAACGCGGTCCGCAGGTGCAGCTAGGCCTTGCGCCGCGGCCTCAAGATGGCGCACAAGCGGTATTTCCGCTTGCCGAAGCGGCCGAATAATTGAACATTCAAAATCGGGGTTTGAACAACGACATGACGCTGATGGCCGAACATACCGAAACGGACACCCGGGAACGGATTCTCGTGGTGGCGGAGCGGCTGTTCCGCCAAATCGGTTATCAGAAGACCACGGTCGGCGACATCGCCAAGGCGCTTCATATGAGCCCGGCCAACGTGTATCGCTTCTTCGATTCGAAGAAGGCGATCCATGAGGGCGTTGCCCGTACCTTGATGGGCGAGGTTGAGGATGTGGCCAGGGCCATCCTCGTCAAGCCGGGACCCGCGACGCCGCGTTTACGGGAGTTGTTGACGACGATCCACCGCATGAACTCGGAGCGCTTCGTCGGCGATTCCAAGCTGCACGAGATGGTCGAGATCGCGATGGAGGAAAGCTGGGAGGTCTGCATGGCGCATATGCAGACCATCGTCGAGACCATCGGCGGCGTGATCGCGCAAGGCGTGGCGTCCGGCGAATTCGAGTTGGCGGACGTGCCGCTGGCGGCGATGTGTACCTGCCAGGCCATGATGGGTTATTTTCATCCGCAGATGATTGCCCAAGCTATGAACAAGCCCGGGAAGCCACATGCGGAGATCGACCAGATGATCGATTTCATGCTCGCCGGGCTTGCGGCGCGCAAGCCAGGCTAGATTTAGTTGTTCCGTCATTGCGAGCGCAGCGAAGCAATCCAGCCTTTGAAAAAGATAGCTGGATCGCGTCATCGCGTTTGCGCCCTTGCGCAAACGCTTCGTTTGTCGCAGGGAGTGACGGCTAGAAACGGGAGAGACAAGGCGTGACCGAAAAAGACTTGCACTATTACGAGCCGAAGAACGGCCACGGCCTCAAGCACGATCCGTTCAACGCCATCATCGCGCCGCGCCCGATCGGCTGGATCTCCTCGCGCGACGCCAAAGGCAACATCAACCTGGCGCCCTACAGCTTCTTCAACGGCTTCAACTACATTCCTCCGATCATCGGATTTTCCTCGACCTCCTGGAAGGACAGTGTCGTCAATATCCAGGAGACCGGCGAGTTCGTCTGGAATCTCGCGACCATGGATCTGGCGAAGCAGATGAACGCCACCGCCGCGCATGTCGCCCACGAGGTCAACGAGTTTACGATCGCGGGCCTTACCGCTGTGCCCGGCAAACTCGTTAACGTGCCCCGCGTTGCCGAAAGTCCGGTCTCGTTCGAATGCAAGCTGACCCAGATCATTCAGCTACAGGGCGCTGACGGCCGGAAAGCCAATGCCTGGCTCACGCTCGGCGAGGTTGTCGCCGTCCACATCGACAAAGCCATGATCAAGGACGGCGTGTATCAGACCGCGTTGGCCCACCCCATCGTGCGGGCCGGCCGCAGGGGCGACTACTTCGAAATTCGCCAGGACGCCATGTTCGAGATGCCGCGCCCGGACTAATCCCGCCGCCTTAAGTTGCTGATGGTATTTGCGGAACTGCTCCCGCTGGCGGCCGTTATCCGTTTGGATGCGGCGCATCAATTTCGTTTTATTTTGAATGCGGTGTATCAACCAAATTCCGACGCATTCAAATAAGTGAGTCGCGATCTGCCATAATTGTAGCTCCCGCCCGTGCCGTGCCGCCGACAGTCAAGGACACTGCCATGAGCTCTTTCCGCCGCGATTTTGTCACCAAACCGATCTTCTCATGGGCACGCGGCGTTTTGCCGTCGATGTCCGACACCGAGCGCGAGGCGCTCGAGGCCGGCGATGTCTGGTGGGATGCCGATCTCTTCACCGGCAACCCAGACTGGTCGAAGCTGCTCAATCAGGCGCCGGCGGTACTGACGGCCGAAGAGAAAGCTTTTCTCAACGGCCCGGTCGATGAGCTCTGCGCCATGCTCGACGACTGGAAGATCAACTGGGAATGGCGCGATCTGCCCCCCGAAGTATGGGCCTTCATCAAGCAGAAAAAATTCTTCGGAATGATCATTCCGAAAGAGCATGGGGGCTTGGGCTTTTCGCCCTACGCGCATTCGGAAGTCGTGCGGAAGATATCGTCGCGCTCGCTGGCGGCGGCCGTCACCGTGATGGTGCCGAACTCGCTCGGGCCGGGCGAATTGTTGATGCGGTTCGGCACGAAAGAACAGCAGGAGCGCTGGCTGCCGCGGCTGGCCGATGGCCGCGACATTCCCTGTTTCGGACTGACAAGCCCGGAGGCCGGCTCTGACGCCGCCTCGATGATCGACAGTGGCGTGATCTGCAAGGGGACGTTCGAGGGCAAGGAAGTGCTCGGCCTGCGTCTCAACTGGCACAAGCGCTACATCACGCTCGGCCCGGTCGCGACGTTGTTGGGGCTTGCCTTCAAGGCCTACGATCCCGACCATCTCGCAGGCCAACAGGATGAGCTCGGCATCACGGTAGCCCTGATCCCGACTGACCTTGCCGGCGTGAGTATTGGGCATCGCCACTTGCCGGCGATGCAGGTGTTCCAGAACGGTCCGAACTGGGGCAAGGACGTCTTCATTCCGATGGACTACATCATCGGCGGACAAACGCGTCTCGGTCAGGGCTGGAAGATGCTGATGACGGCGCTCGCGGCCGGCCGCGGCATTTCCTTGCCCTCGCTGTCGGCGGCGGGCGCGGCCTATGCGGCGCGCACCACCGGCGCCTATTCGCGCATCCGCGAGCAGTTCGGGATTTCGATCAGCAAGTTCGAAGGCATCGAAGAACCACTCGCCCGCATCGCCGGTACCGCCTATCTGCTCGACGCGGCGCGGCGGCTGACCTGCGCTGCGCTCAACGAAGGCCGCCATCCAGCGGTCATTTCCGGCATCATGAAGCTTCAGGCGACCGAGCGCATGCGGATCGCGATCGACGACGCCATGGATATCCACGGCGGCAAAGCCGTGATCGACGGCCCGCAAAACTATCTCGGCAGTCTTTATCGCTCGGTGCCGGTCGGCATCACGGTCGAAGGCGCCAATATCCTGACCCGCAATCTGATCGTGTTCGGCCAAGGCGCGATCCGCGCCCATCCCTATCTGTTGCTGGAGATGAACGCGCTCGGCGAAGAAGATCACGCCAAGGGTCTCGACGCCTTCGATGACGCGTTCTGGAAGCATGTCGGCCACAGCGTGGTGACGCTGTTCCGGGCCTTTGGCCGAAGCTGGACTGGCGGGATGTTTGCGCCGGCGCCCGATGCCGGAGAGGCGACCGGATTCTATCGGCAATTATCGCGCTATTCGTCGGCCTTCGCACTCTGCGCTGATATGGCGTTACTGACGCTGGGAGGCGCGCTCAAGCGCAAGGAAATGCTCTCCGCGCGCTTTGGTGACATCCTGTCCGAGCTTTATCTGCTTTCGGCGGCGCTCAAGCGTTGGCAGGACGAGGGGTGCCAGACGGCTGACTTCGCCGCGCTTGAATGGTGCATGGCCAGCGGCTTCCGCACCATCGAGGGCCGTTTTGCCGAGATCCTGGCGAACCTGCCTAATCGATTTGTCGCGGTCATTCTGAAGTTTGTCGTTCAACCGTTTGGAGCGCGGGTGCTCGGACCTTCCGACCGCGTGGTGCACGAATGCGCCCAGCTGGTGCTGGAGCCTTCCGCGGCGCGCGACCGGCTGACACCGGATCTCTCGCATGTCGACGACGACCGCGGCGTGGCGCGGCTGGAGAAGGCGTTCCTTCTCGTCACCGCGGCGGAAGAGATTTCCAAGCGGATGCGTGCCGCGCATTTGCATGATTGGCAGGAAGCCGTGAAGCGCGGCGTCATCACGCAAGCGGAGGGCGAACAGCTCAAGGCAGCGCATGAGGCGGTCGCGAAAGTGATCGAGGTCGACGATTTCGCGCCGGAGGCCCTGTCGCCGATCTACAAGAAACCGGCCGACGTGCATTCCTTCTTCCAGGACCTGGGTGAGCAGAGGGCGGCAAGCTGATGGCGCAACCCGTCTTTATTGTCGACGGCAGCCGTACGCCGTTCCTGAAAGCACGCACCGGCCCCGGACCTTTCACGCCGGTCGATCTTGCGGTTCAATGTGGCCGGCCGCTGCTGGCACGCCAGCCATTTGCGCCCGATGCCTTCGATCAGGTCATCCTCGGTTGCGTCAATGTCATTGCCGATGAAATGAACCCGGCGCGGGTTGCGGCTCTTCGGCTCGGCATGGGCGAGAAGATGGTCGCGTTCACCGTGCAGATCAACTGCGGTAGCGGCATGCAGTCGATCGATACCGCCTATCGCTATATCCAGGAGGGCAACGGCGACCTGATTTTGGCCGGCGGCGCCGAAGCCCTGAGTTACGCGCCGCTGGTATGGCCGCAACAGGGCGTGCGCTGGTTCGCAGGCCTTGCGACCGCCAAGGGCATTCTGGCGAAGCTCGCGGCGATCGCAAAAGCGCGCCCCAGTTATTTCAAGCCGATCATCGGGCTCGAGCGCGGCCTGACCGATCCGATTACCGAACTCAACATGGGCCAGACCGCCGAAGTCGTCGGTCATCTCTTTGGCGTCACGCGCGAACAGTCGGACGCCTATGCCGCCGAAAGTCACAAGCGGTTGGCCAATGCGCAAACGAGCGGCTTCCTCAAAGGCGAGGTCGAGACCGCGTTTGCGCGCGACGGAAAATTCTATGATCACGATGACGGTGTGCGGCCGGATTCGACACCGGAAAAACTCGCGGCCCTCAAGCCGGTGTTCGAACGGCCATGGGGAAAGGTGACGGCCGGCAATTCCTCGCAGATCACCGATGGCGCGTCCTGGGTCATTCTCGCTTCTGAAGAGGCCGTGAAGAAGCACGGTCTGGCGCCGAAGGCTGTGATCGTCGATAGCCAGTGGGCAGCGCTCGATCCCTCGATCATGGGGTTGGGGCCGGTGATGTCGGCGACCGAATTGTTGAAACGCAACAAGCTGTCGCTTGCCGACATCGAGACCTGGGAATTGAACGAGGCTTTCGCCACGCAAGTGCTGGGATGCCTGGCGGCCTGGAATGACGAACAATTCTGCCGCGAAATCCTGGGACTCGATGGCGCGGCGGGCGAGATCGATCGTAACAGGCTCAATGTCGACGGTGGCGCGATCAGCCTGGGACATCCCGTCGGCTGCAGCGGCAACCGTATTGTCCTGCACCTGGTCAACGCGATGAAGCGGCTCGGCACCAAGCGCGGCATCGCCACCGAATGTATCGGCGGTGGCCTCGGCGGCGCCATGCTGATCGAAACGGTATAGGGAGCGTCATGGAAAGCCATATCCTGGACGTTCTCGCCGATCGCGTTCTTGAACTCGGTCCGAGGCCCATCACGAGCGGGCCTTATCGCCACTTCAGGCTGACGCGCGATTCCGACGGCGTCGCCTGGCTGTTGTTCGATCGCGAGGGCGCCAGCGCCAACACGCTATCGGCCGACGTGCTCGCCGAATTCGACACCGTATTGGCCTCGCTCGAGAGCGAGCGGCCGACCGGGCTTGTCATTCGCTCGGCCAAAAAATCCGGCTTCGTCGCCGGTGCCGACGTCAATGAATTTCGCGGCGCCACCGATCCGGCCGCGGTCGAGGCGCAGATATCGCGCGCGCATGCTGTGGTTGACCGGTTGGAGGCGGTGAAGTTTCCAACGGTGGCCGTGATTCACGGCTTCTGCCTTGGCGGCGGGCTGGAAGTAGCGCTGGCCTGTCAGATGCGCATTGCGATTGACGGTGCGCGCTTCGGCTTTCCCGAGGTGATGCTGGGGCTGCATCCCGGCCTCGGCGGCACAGCGCGTTTCACCCGCCTCGTCAATCCGATTCAGGCGATGACGCTGATGCTCACCGGCAAGACCATTGATGCGCGCCGGGCCAAATCGCTCGGTCTCGTCGATGCGGTGACCGAGGAGCGCCACGTTCGAAACGCGGTCAAAGACGCGGTGTTCGGCCGGCTCAAGCGGTCCCAGCCCGGTCTTCTCAACACGGTACTGAACGCTGGCCCGGTGCGCGGGCTTCTCGCCTCGCGCATGCGCACCGAAGCCGCGAAGTCTGCCTCGCCCGAGCACTATCCTGCGCCTTACGGGTTGATCGACCTCTGGGAGAAGCATGGCGGCGACAAGGCCGCGATGCTCGCTGCCGAGAAGAGCTCGTTTGCGCATCTGATGGTGACGCCAACGGCGCAAAACCTGATCCGGGTGTTCTTCCTGCGCGATCAGATGAAGAAGCACGCAGGGTCCGACAGCACAATCAAGCATGTTCATGTGATCGGCGCCGGCGCGATGGGCGGCGATATCGCGGCCTGGTGCGCCAATCAGGGATTGAGGGCGACGCTTGCGGACATGAAGCCCGAGCCGATCGCCGGCGCGGTGAAACGCGCCGCCGATCTGTTCGGCAAGATCATACGCAAGCGCACGGACGTGCGCGACGCGCTCGACCGGCTGATTCCCGATCTCGACGGCGAGGGGGTTCGTACCGCTGATCTGATCATCGAGGCGGTGCCGGAGAAACTGGAGCTGAAACAGAAAGTATATGCCGGGCTTGAGCCACGGATGAAGGCAGGGGCGATTCTCGCCACCAACACCTCGAGCATCCCACTCCAGGACTTGCGAACGACGCTGGAAAAACCTGAGCGGCTGCTCGGCCTGCACTTCTTCAATCCGGTGTCCCGTCTGCAACTGGTCGAGGTCGTCAGCCACGACGGCACCGATGCGCAACTGCTGAAGGAGGCGCTGGCCTTTGTCGGGGCGATCGATCGCCTGCCGTTGCCGGTCAAGAGCTCGCCGGGCTTTGTCGTCAACCGTGCGCTGACGCCTTACATGCTGGAAGCCATGGTGATGCTCGATGCCAACATCGACAAAACTGTGATCGACGCGGCGGCCGAAAAGTTCGGTATGCCGATGGGACCGATCGAGCTCGCCGATCAGGTCGGGCTCGATATCTGTCTGGCGGTCGGCGACATGCTGCGTTCGAAATTCGGCGATCTGCTGCCGCCGACGCCGTCATGGCTGCGCGACAAGGTCGCCAAGGGTGAACTCGGCCGCAAGACCGGCAAGGGGTTCTATGTTTGGAAGGACGGCAAGGCCGACAAGGGGACAGGCTCTACGAATGCGGCCGAGCCCAATCCGGAAATGGTCGACCGGCTGATCTTGCCGATGTCGAATGTGTGCGTCGCCTGCTTGCGCGAAGGCATCGTGGATGATCCCGACATGGTCGACGGCGCCATGATCTTTGGCACCGGTTATGCGCCGTTCCGCGGCGGTCCCCTGAATTATGCGCGAACGCGCGGCGCGGAAAATGTGGCCTCGACATTGCGGGCGCTTGCCGCGAAATTCGGCGGCCGCTTCACGCCGGATGCCGGCTGGGATAGTTTCAAGTAGTCCGAATTAGATGAGCCCTGTTTGACATGACCGACACCCAGGCCGTCCACGCCCCACCCGTCACTGAAACCGAGCCGTGCGGGGATCTTTGCATCCGCACGCTCGCGATGCCGGCCGACACCAATCAGAACGGTGATATTTTCGGCGGCTGGCTGCTCAGCCAGATGGATATCGGCGGCGGCGTGTTCGCTTCAAAGATCGCAAAATCACGTACCGTGACCGTTGCGATCGAGGCGATGAATTTCCGTAAACCCGTTTATGTCGGCGATCTCGTTTCCGTGCATGCCAACCTGGTCAAAATTGGCAAGACGTCGATCACGGTGCACCTGGAAGCCTGGGTGCTTCGCCGCAGGGAAATGCAATCGATCCTGGTGACCGACGGCAATTTCACCTATGTCGCCATCGACGATGATGGCCATCCGCAGGCCGTTCAGCATACCGATCCGACGATCCCGGCCTGATCTATAGCCAAGTTTAATAGCTGATCTTTCGATTCGGATCGTCGGCCATATTGGGCGGATACTGGGAAGAGCTCTTGGGCGCCTGTGCCTCGGACCCTGCCGGGCTCATCTTCTTGTGCTTCTTCTTGACCGCTGTGCTCGCATCCGTTGCGGCCTTCACCGGTGCGATCACGGGAACAGCTCCCAACGCCGCGGCGAAGAGGCCGAGCGTCAAAAGGCGGACGGCAAATCGGATCATGCGCTTCTCCTGTTGACCGTCGGACGGTTACCTACTGATCACACCGATCGGCCGTAAACATTCCTGCACTATCACGCCAACGTGAGGGCGAAACGGCTTCGCCAACCGAAACAGGAGACGTGCATGACCGAAGATGTCGAGCCAAGTCGAGCCCGACGTCTTCCGGAATTACCGCTTGGGATACGTGGATATCACTCCGCGGCGTCGGCGGATTGGAGCGCCGGGTAGTCCGTATAGCCCTTGGCGCCGCCCCCGTAGAAGGTGGCCTTGTCATACTCGTTGAGCGGCGCGCCACGCTTGAAGCGCTCGACCAGATCCGGGTTCGAAATGAACAGCTTTCCGAACGCGATCAGGTCGGCGTCATTGGCAGACAACACCTTGTTGGCGAGGTCGAAGTCATAACCATTGTTGGCGATGTAGGCGCCCTTGAAGCGGTTGCGCAGCGAGCGATAGTCGAACGGCGCGATATCGCGCGGCCCGCCGGTCGCGCCTTCGATGACGTGGATGTAGACCAGCTTCAGCGCGTTGAGGTGATCGACGATGTAATCAAACAGCGGCTGCGGGTTGGAATCCGACACGTCATTGGCCGGTGTCACCGGCGAAATGCGGATGCCGGTGCGCTCGGAACCCACTTCGGACGTGACCGCCTTGGTCACTTCGAGCATCAGTTTGGCGCGGTTCTCGATTCCGCCGCCGTAGGCATCGGTGCGCTTGTTGCTGCTGTCTCTGGCGAACTGATCGAGCAGATAACCGTTAGCGCCGTGGACCTCGACGCCGTCAAAGCCGGCGGCGATCGCGTTGGCCGCGCCCTTCTTGAAGCTGTCGATGATCCCTGGAATTTCAGAGAGCTCCAGCGCGCGGGGCTCTGACACATCCGCGAACGTGCCATTGACGAACGTCTTGGTCTTGGCGCGGATCGCGGACGGGGCGACCGGCAAGCCGCCATTCGGTTGCAGCGAAACATGCGAGATGCGGCCGACATGCCAGAGCTGGAGGTAAATGTGTCCTCCTTTCGCATGCACGCGGTCGGTGACCTTCCGCCATCCGGCGATCTGCTCTTTGGAATAAATGCCGGGAGTATCTTGATATCCCTGACCCTGTTGCGAAACCTGCGTGGCCTCGGAGATCAACAGTCCGGCGGAGGCCCGCTGTCCGTAATATTCCACCGCCAGGGGATTGGGCACCAGGCCTTCCAAGGCGCGGTTACGGGTCAAGGGCGCCATGACAAGGCGATTGGGAAGCGTCGTCGCGCCAAGCTTGAACGGTTCGAGAAGTTTGGATACCTGCCCGCCGGCACCGCTCACCTCAGCAGCCTGTTCACCATGGCAATGTTCAAAACCGTCGGCCAGATCTTCGGCCTCGGCATTCAGATCGCCGCGCCCGTGCTCGCCGCTACTCTGGCCGCCGACATCATTCTCGGCCTGCTGGGCAAAGCCTCTCCGCAACTGCCGCTGATGCTGCTTGGCCCCGCGGTCAAGAGCCTGCTTGGCCTCGCCATCCTGATGGCAACACTCAAATATTGGCCGGACCTGTTTCGCCGGCTGTTTATGGACTCCCTGGCGAACGGCGAACAACTGCTGCATCTGGCAGGCTGAAAGCCCTCAATGGCCGACCAGAACAAAACCGAACAAGCAACACCGCGGCACCGGCAAAAGGCGCGGACGCGGCCAGGTCACGCGGTCGCGCGAGCTTAACAGTGCCCTCTCGATGGCTGCGGTCGCGGGCGTGGTCTCGCTCACCGCCCGCAGGCGGTGCGCCACTGGACCGACTTCTTTCGCAATGCGCTCGACTCCGCCAACACCGATTCCATCGAGCCCAACGGCCCGCTGCTGTTCTGGACCACAGTCGAAGCCCTGCGCTGGGCTGTCCCCATCTCGCGGCCTTGCGCTGGCGCATCTCTGGCCGCGGCATCGCGCAGGGTGGTTTCGTCTTCGCGCCCGATGCGCTCGCGCCCAAACCCGACCGTTTCAGCCCCGCAGGAAAGCTCAAGCAGATGTTCTCGCTCGCAGCCCTCAGCACCGCGCTCAAGTCGCTCATCCCCTTCGCCGCCATCGCCTGGATCGGCGCAGCCTGCATCAGCTGCCATTGGGGAGATCATCGCCAGCGCCTCCTTCTGACCCCCGCCACTTCGCCATGATGATCGTCTCCATGCTCCTCGAATTCGAGCTGGAAGTCCGGCCTCGTGTTGCTTGTCTGGGCCGGCGTCGACTACCTGCTGCTCTGGCTGCAAGAACGAAGGCGATCTGAAGATGAGCATCCAGGACATTCAAGCGACGAGATGAAGGAATCCGACGGCAACCCCGCCAGCAAGGCCCGCATGCGCCAGCCTGCAGCGCCAGTCGCGCCGCAAGATGATGCTCAAGGCCACTGAAACCGCCACCGTGGTCATCACCAACCCGACCCACTACGCCGTCGCGCTGCGCTATGAGACCCAGCATGGCCGCGCCGCTGGTAGTGGCTAAGGGTCTCGACGTACTCGCCGCCAAGATCAAGGAAATCGCCCGCAACCACGATATTCCCGTCATGGAAAACAAGCCCCTCGCGCAGGCCCTCTACAAGAGCGTCGAAGTGGGCGATCCCATCCCGGCCCGCTCTATCACGCGGTCGCCGAGATTCTCGTCCTGATTTACAAGGCTGCAAGCCGAGCTCAAGAGTTCGCGAAGCGCAGCAGAAAGGCCGCGATGCGGCAGCGCGGAGGCAAGAGCCGCAATGAACAAGAAGCCCGGACTGCTCGCCACGCTGCAATACCTACTCCGACTGGATCATTCCCACCGGCGCGGTAGCGCTCGTCTTCGTAATGCTGGTTCCGCTGCCCGCATTTGTGCTCGATCTCTTGCTCACGCTCAGCATCACCGCAGTCAGTGCTGGTGCTGCTCACCGCCATCCAGATTCTGCGTCCGGTGCAGTTCTCAGTCTTTCCCAGTCTCATTCTGCTGCTGACGCTCATGCGTCTCGCTCTCGATCTCGCCAGCACACGCCGCATTCTTCTGCACGGCAACGAAGGCCCATCCGCCGCCGGACAACGTCATTGAAGCCTTCGGCCAATTCGTCGTCGGCGGCAATTACATCGTCGGCTTCGTCATCTTTCTCGCCCTCATCGCCATCCAATACCTCGTCGTCAGCCACGGCGCCGTCCGCACCGCCGAAGTCACGGCACGCTTCACCCTCGATGCCATGCCCGGCAAGCAGATGGCCATCGACTCCGACCTCAACACCGGCCTCATCAATGCCGACCAGGCCCGCCAGCGCCGCGACGCCGTCGCCCGCGAAGCCGAGTTCTGCGGCTCCATGGATGGCGCCGCCCGCTTCAGCCAGCGCGACTCGATGGCCACCATCCTCATCACCGCCATCGACATCATCGCCGGCTTCCTCATCGGCGTCTTCCAACAGGGCATGCCGTTCCAGGAGGCGCTCAAGACCTACACCATCCTCACCGTCGGCGACGGCCTCGTCGCCATCATCCCTTCGCTGCTCGTCTCCGTCGCCGGCGGCATCGTCGTCACCCGCGCCGCATCCGACTACTCGCTCGGCGCCGACATCGGCAAGCAGATGTTCAAAACCGCGCGGCCCCTGTGGATCGCCGGCGGCGTCCTGCTTGCCCTCGCCATTGATTCCCGGCATGCCCAAAATCGCCTTTCATCGCCCTCGGCGGCGCTCACCATGTTTGCCGCTTGGAAGATGAAACCCGCCGCCGCCGAGCCCGCAGGCCGCAGGCAAGGCCGCCGCGCCAAAGCGCCGGCGACGCCCGTCATCGATCCCATGGACGCGGTGCTCAAGCTCGACGAACTGATGCTCGAAGTCGGCGTCGGCCTCGTGCCCCTGGTCGACGCCAAGCAGGGCGGCCAGTTGCTCTCCCGCGTCAAATCGCTGCGCAAGAACCTCGCACAGCAGCTCGGCTTCCTCATTCCCTCCATCCACATCACCGACAACCTCTCGCTCAAAGAGAGCGAGTACGTCATCTATCTGCGCGGCGTCGAGATCTCCGCGCTGGGAGCTGCAGCCGCGACCGCCTGCTCGCCGTCAACTCCAACCCCAAGCCGGGCGATCTCGCCGGCCATGGAGACCCGCGAGCCCGCCTTCGATTCGCCCGCCAAATGGATTACGCCCGATCTTGCAGGCGCAGGCCATCGCCGCCGGCTACGCTGTCGTCGACCACACTTCTGTGCTTGCCGCGCATCTCTCCGAGCTCATCAAGCAGAACGCTCACGACCTGCTCACGCGCCATGAAACCAAGCGCCTCATCGATCGCCTCGCCGACTGCACCCCAAGCTTGTCGAGGAGCTGACGCCCAAGCTGATGACCCTCGGCGAAGTGCAGAAGGTGCTTCAGCAACTGCTGCGCGAGCAGGTCTCCATCCGCGATCTCGGCACCATTCTGGAAACGCTGGTCGAGGCCGCCGCCATCAACAAGAATCCCGGTCATTCTGGTCGAAGCCGCGCGCCACTCGCTCGGGCCGTGCGCTGATTCGCCCGCTGCTCAATGATCGCGGCCGCTCAAAGTCGTCACGCTCGACCGCTCCATCGAAGAGGAGTGCGCGCGCACGTCCGCGCAGCAGCAGCTCCGGCGCCGGCGGCGCGCTGCAGATTTCGCGTCGCGCGCCGGGTTCTCGATGGCCTGCGCGCCATGCTCGGCGACCAGGTCGCCGTCGCGCCTCCGGTGCTGCTCTGCTCCTCGCCGGGGCGCTTCTACCTGCAAGCGGCTTCTGGAGCCGTTCATTCCCAAGATCGTCGTGATTTCGCCTTCGGAAATTCCTCCGATGACGCAGGTGATGTCGCTGGGGTCGGTGCGATGAAGACATTGGATTCGTACTCACACGTTCGAACGAGGTGAACGCATGACGCAGGCAGAACTGGCCTACCAGACAAGCGCGACGCTCGATGAAGATCGCAATGAACTTGTGATGCAGGAGCTGTCGCAGGTCTATTACATCGCGTCCCGCATTCGCGAACGGCTGCCCCAGCACGTCGAGCTGGAGGACCTGGTCAACGCCGGCGTCATCGGCCTGCTGGAGGCCAGCCGCAGCTTCGACAGCTCCAAGAACGCCCAGTTCAAGACCTTCGCCAAGTTCCGCATCCGCGGCGCCATCCTCGACAGCCTGCGCGAAGTCGGACTGGGGTTCGCGCTTCTGCGCAGCCGTGGCCGCGAGATCGCTGACGCCACTTCGCGTCTTGAAGGCAAGCCTGGGCCGCCAGCCCGTCGAGGCCGAGATCGCCGCACGAGATGCACCTCGACCCCGACCATCTGCGCAAGCTCGTCGCCCAGCTCGACGGCCTCCACATCTCCGGCCAGCAGGTCGGCCGCTCCCAACGATCGGTCGGAGTCGCTCGACCTGATCGAGTCCGCGCCCAAGCCGCGACGATCCAGATCCATTCGACCTCTGCCTCAGGGCGAATGAAGAGCCCATCTCGCCGAGGCCATCTCAGCTCAGCGAAAGGGAACAGCTCATCCTCTCGCTCTACTACCGCGAGGAGCTCACCATGAAGGAAATCGCCAAGGTCGTCGGCGTCGCCCTCTCGCGCGTCTCGCAAATCAAGGATGCCGCCATGAACAAGTTGCGCGAGTCGCTCGCGCATCTTCGCGAGCGGCCGGCAACGGACACCGTTCGGTCGGAGGACACCTAAAGCATGCCTAGTCGGAAGAAGTCGAGTCGGCGGTACCGAGCAGCACGGCGCACGGAATGGAGCCGCGAAGCCGCGCTCCGTCCATCCCTGCGACTTTCGCTCCGCGGGACGCCTGTCCAACGAGAACGCGCGCGCGCTGAGCGCGATGCATGAGCTCTTCGCGCGCCATCTCACCATCGCGCTGAACGCCTACCTGGGAACCGACCTCAGGTCAGGCTGATGACGCTCGACCAGTTCCCGATCAAGGACCACATCGCCGACATCGCTCCGCTCAGCTATCTCGCGCCTTTCTCGTCACTACGATCCCGAGCAGCGCTGATCGTCGAGTTCGATATCGACCTCGCCTCGCCCATCATCGATCTGCTTCTGGGGGGAAAGCGCACGCCGGCCAACGATGCGCGGGAGCTCTCCGAAATCGAAGAAGAGATCATGCAGGACCTGGCCGCTGATGGTCGCGCGCCAGGCGCGAAGTCGGCCTGGCGTATGCCGGAGAAGTCGCTGGCGTGCAAGAACCGTATCGAAGCCCGCGGCCTTACCCAGTACTGCCCGCCCACGAGAAGGTTACGCTGGTCCAGTTCGAGGTAGACCTTGCCGGCATGACCGGCTCGTTCCGGCTCGCGTTTCCCCCCTCGCTCGTTGAACGTGCTCATCAAGACCTTGAAGGCCGATCAGCCGAAGAGAAGAGAGGCGGGCTGCGCTACTTCCCCACCGCGAGCCTTCGCGAGCGCATCTTGGACTGCGACGTGATGGTGGCAGCCGATCTTCGCAGCATGAAGGTCTCGGTGCGCGACCTGATCGCGCTGCAGCCGGGATGCGTTCTGAAGCTGCGCGCGCCGGTAAAAAGCCCGGGACGTTGACGATCGGCGGCCACGAGATCTTCGAAGCGGCCCCCGTCGGAACGGATCGCAAAAGGCCGCACAACTGGGTCGCAAGGTCGAGATCGACACCGTGGGGAAAAGGTAATAGAAAGGAACAGAGCATGGATAACCAGGCAACAAGCAAGCATGCACGGGCATTCGCTGCGGCCTTCGCCGCTTCGCTGACCAATCGCTGACGGAGGCGACTCAATGCAGCAGTTGAAATTCGAGGTGATGGACAGCCCGAGCCTCGAGCGCGCACGGAGAGCCGGTGCATTATCGGCTGACCGTGGGCGGCGCCTTGACGCGGCGAGTGCTATGTCGAGCTCTACGAGCCGCAGGTCGCGCGAACTGAGCGCACGGATCCTTGGAAAGACGCCGACTCGCTATAGCGACGCCGATGCCGACGCGCTCGGCAAAGGCGATCTCAGCCGCGATTGCCGGTATCACGCGTCGCTGGCCCCCGAATATGGCGAGTTGACCCTGAAGGTCGATCGCGTCAAAGAACTTGCGTTCGGCGGGATGCTGGTAGTGCCACTCGCCGGTTCGATCGAGGGACGGCCGACCTTTCCGCGTCCTGCTCTACTTCGACGGCAAATTCCTAACGCGCCCTGATCGGCGGCGACCGGCAGCGGTGCCTCCGCGGCAAGACCATCGATCGACCCGCTCGAACCTGAAGCTGGTCATGGATGTCGAGCTCAATGTGCTGCTTCGCTTCGGCCAGCGCGAGATGCCGCTGCGCGACGTGCTCGACCTTACCAGCGGCTCCATCATCGAGCTGGACCGCCAGGTGGATGACCCGGTCGAACTTCTGCTCGATGGCAAAGTGATCGCCCGCGGCGAAGCGTCATCGTCGACGGCAACTACGGCTTGCGCGTTACCGAGATCCCGCAACCGATCGCGTCCCATTTCTAAGAACTTGATCTCAACGAAGGTGACTCCGATGAAACTGTCTTTCATCCCGTTCCGGCCCGAGCGTGGATGGAAGAGCCTATACTCCGAGTGCGCGCTGCGAGCCTGCGGGAATACTCTGCTGATGCGCAGCGTGAAAGCACCATCGGCATCAGGTTGGCCGGAGTGGTACTGCAGCATGAACTGCTTCGCGACCGCCGCGCACCAGCGCTTTGCTTCGCTGATCGGCGAGGGCATCATCGAGATGCCGCATCGCCCGCGTCTCTCCATTGGCCTCGCCATGTGCGCCAAGGGCCACCTCACCGACGACCAGCTGAGGCAGGCCATCATCGAGAGCCAACTGCGCGGCGAAGATATGGAAGCTGCGCTGGCTCCGCCTTCGGACTGGCACCGAGTGGCAGCTCGCCAGCGCGAGGTCCGCCCAGTGGGGATATCCGGTCCTCAGGACAGGACGCACCGGGCAGCCGATGGAGTGGACATTCCGCCTCGTTTCTGCGCGCCTGTTCGGCCGTGCCTCTGCAGTATTCCGTTCCCGCAAAGCGCCTGGTCCTGGGCTTTGTCTATCGCGTGGACCACAGCCTGCTCAGTTCGCTGGAGCAGATCACCGGCCTTCGCGTAGAGCCGTGCTTCATCACGCCCACTGAGTATCGCCAGCAGTCGGAGCGGATCACAGCGGCGCCGGACTGCGAAGAGGTCATCTTCGAAGACTCGCAGACCTACACCCAGATGGCCAAGAATGTTGCCGGGTTTGCCCTCGAGGTGGGCGCAAGGGACGCGCGCTTTGCACGTTGCCGCGAATACATCTTTGGACAGGCTCATCGGGCAGACGGCGAAGAATCGACGTACTCTTCCGTATAGCGCGTTCGGTAAGCGGAACTCACTACGGAACTTAGAGATCTCCGATTGGCATCCAACGCACGTCAGTCTAGAAAACTTCGCCCAAGGTGCCGATATCTGTGTCAGGAGATTGGTACAGTGGACACGAAGACAGACGTAGAGACCTCGGTTCGCAGCAATGTTTTGGTGGAGCGGCGCCCTTCGCTGGTGAACCTCGCCCCGAATCTCCCCAGCGTCCCGGTGCTGCCAGAGACCCTGCTGACTTTGCAACTGATGGCCCAGCAGCGCAGCGCAAACCTCTCGGCGATCGCTCGGCTGGTGC
>CAVVZW010000183.1:0-12624 GCA_963752265.1 uncultured Alphaproteobacteria bacterium | reverse complement strand
CGAGCTTGTAAGCGCGCTCAAGCCGGACGCCGGCGTCCTTCTCCTTGCCCGCCAGTTCGAGGATCAATCCCGAATGTAGATCCTTGAAGATCGGATACCACTCCGGGCCGGCGAGCTTGTCGATATTGGCGACCGCGCCCTTGGCGTCGCCGGCGCCGTAGGCCGCCCAGCTGGAGAGTAGCGTCGCGACGAGGTCGGTGATCGGCCCGCGGATCGACTGGTTGATGTTGGTCTGTGCGCTTGCGTATTTCTTCTGCTTGAGATCGCGCACGCCGATGACAAGCCGCGCCACGCGATTGGTCTTGTCGACCGCGATAATGCGGTCGGCGAGCTTGACAGCCTCGTCGATATCGCCCTCCGCGAGCGAGGAAATGAACGCCCGATCCAGCAGTTCGTTATTTTTCGGATCGGTGCGGAGCGCCGACCGATAGAAGGTCGCGGCCGAAGCGGCGTCCCGCTCGACACTGGCGTGACGGGCGGCCAGATAGCTGCCGGATGTCGTCAGGGACTTCAGGTCATGAACGGAGGGGAATTGCGCAGAATTGTCGGTGGGATGGTCGGGCGTCTGCGCGAGTGCGGCGGCTGGCAGTGCCAGAAAAGCGATAGCGGCAATCGTCGAGCGATTGAATTGAAAAGAAAGCATCACGGTTCGCCTTGGCTCCAGGATTCAGGGATCGTGTGATCAGTCTCGAATGCAAGCCCAATCGGCGCATCAAGCCGTTCGACAATGCCGGTTTTAGCGGCTAATCGCAAGGATACAGGAATGGCAAATCGACCGGCGGGATCACTGTTGCCGCCCTGAGACGCCTCCAGTATGGCGGTATCGTGGCCGATGGCCTCCGCCCAGTCACGCAATCGTGGTCACATTGCCTCGTAATTGGGCCCGCCACCGCCTTCCGGCGGAACCCAGGTAATGTTGCCGTTCGGATCCTTGATGTCGCAGGTTTTGCAGTGGACGCAGTTCTGGGCATTGATCACGAAGCGTGGGCCTGACGTCTCCTCGACCCATTCGTAGACGCCGGCCGGACAGTAGCGGTTGGATGGACCGGCGTAGACATCATGTTCGGAAGTCTTCTGAAGGTTCATGTCGGCGACCTTGAGATGAACCGGCTGGTCCTCCTCGTGATTGGTGTTCGACAGAAAGACCGAAGACAGCCGGTCGAAGGTCAGCTTGCCGTCCGGCTTTGACGCGGCAATCGGCACGTGGACCTTCGCCGGATCGAGCGTCTTGCGGTCCGGCTTGGCATGCGACTGGGTTCCGAACAGCGAGAAGCCAAGCGTATTGCACCACATGTCGAAGATCCCGAGTCCGGCGCCGAAGAAAGTACCGAACTTTGACAATAGCGGCTTGGCGTTGCGGACGGGGTAGAGGTCCTTGCCGACCGCCGAGGAGCGCCAGGCATTTTCGTACTCGACAAGCTCGTCATTCGTGCGCCCCGCGCCGAGCGCGGCGTGGACGTGTTCGGCCGCAAGCATGCCGCTACCCATCGCATTGTGCACGCCCTTGATGCGCGGCACGTTCACAAAACCCGCCGCGCAGCCGATCAAGGCGCCGCCGGGGAAGCTCAGACGCGGCACCGACTGATAGCCGCCTTCGGTGATCGCCCGCGCGCCATAGGCCAGCCGCTTGCCGCCTTCCAGCACGGAGCGAACGGCCGGGTGCGTCTTGACGCGCTGGAACTCGTCAAAGGGCGACAGATATGGATCGTCATAGTTCAGGTGAGCCACAAAACCGATCGACACGAGGTTCTCGTCGTAATGATAGAAGAACAGGCCGCCACCCGTGTCGTTCTTCAGAGGCCAGCCAACCGCGTGCTGAACCAGGCCTTTTTGATGCTTGGCCGGATCGATCTGCCAGACTTCTTTCAGGCCGATACCGAATTTCGGTGGCTGGCAATTGGCGTCGAGCGTGAACTTGGCAATGAGCAGCTTGGTCAGGCTGCCGCGCGCGCCTTCGGCGAACAGCGTGTACTTGCCGCACAGTTCCATGCCGCGCGTGAAGGAGGCCTTGTGCGAGCCGTCCTTGGCAATTCCCATGTCACCGGTCGCTACTCCGCGCACCGCACCCTTCTCGTCGTAGAGAACCTCGACTGCTGCAAAACCCGGATAGATTTCAACGCCAAGCGCCTCGGCTTTGCCCGCGAGCCACCGGCAGAGCTGGCCGAGCGAACCGATGTAGCAATGATGGTTGTTCATCAGCGGCGGCATGATGAAGTTCGGCAGCTTGATCGCGTTCGTCTTGGTGAACCAGAAGAACCGGTCGTCCTTCACCTGGGTCTTCAGCGGACAATCGGCATCCTCGCGCCAATCCGGAAGGAGTTTGTCGAGCCCGACGGGGTCCATCACCGCGCCCGACAGGATATGCGCGCCGACTTCCGATCCCTTCTCAACCACCACCACCGAAAGATCAGGGTTGAGCTGCTTCAGCCGGATGGCCGCACCAAGCCCCGACGGCCCGGCGCCGACGATCACGACATCGAACTCCATGGATTCGCGCGGCGGCAATTCTTCGGTGCTCATGGTCTGATCTCAGATCTGGATAAGGAGTTCTCACGTTGTTTCCGATTTTTACGGGAAGAACAACATGGAAATGCCGCATACGGCGTTTCGTTGCAGCGCAATCCGGCCTAGGATAGCGAAGGCATGTTCGCCAAGCGAAATTGCTGACCAAAGCCATACGAGATCAACAAGTTGACGCCAGCGCCTGCGCCCACCCTCTCGCAATTGCTGACCTTCTATCTGGAGGCCGGCGTCGACTGCGCGCTTTCCGAAGAACCGATCGACCGGCTGTCCGGTTCCGGACAAGGTGAAGCCCTCAAGGCCCCCTCTCCCGCCGGTGAAACCTTCGCGGTCCGAGCACCCAGACCGCTGCCGGCCGCCGTCGTATCGACAGCCGAGCCGATGCTTGCACCCGACGCCGCGATTGCTACGGCGCGGGAGGCCGCCCGCACCGCGGCCTCGCTCGAAATCCTGCGCGATATGCTCGAAAAGTTCGACGGCTGCGCACTGAAATCCACCGCTACGCGCCTGGTATTTGCCGACGGCAACCCCAAGGCCCGCATCATGTTCGTCGGCGAGGCACCTGGACGCGATGAAGACATCGAAGGACTGCCCTTTGTCGGACGTTCGGGCAAGCTGCTTGATCGGATGATCGCCGCGATCGGGCTTGATCGCACCAAGGTTTACATCGCCAACGTGATCCCGTGGCGTCCGCCGGGGAACCGGACTCCGACGCCGCAGGAAACCCAGATCTGCCTGCCATTCATTCAACGCCAGATCGAACTGGTCGATCCGGATATTCTGGTGACGCTTGGCAATCCCTCGACGCAGACGCTGCTGTCGACGCGCGAGGGCATCATGAAAACGCGCGGGCGCTGGTTCAACTACGACACCGGTACACGCGTGATCCGCGCGATGGCAACTTTTCATCCGGCGTATCTGTTGCGCTCACCGTCCTACAAGCGCCTGTCCTGGCAGGACTTGCGCACGATCGCCAAGGCGGTCGACACTAACCCCTCATCTTGATGGACGCGGGGCCTATTGGGCGGCCTCCGCAGCCGTTCCCGGAATCGCCTGCGTCAGCCCGTAACGCTTTGCCAGCAGACGCGCGAGCCATTCGCGTTCGACTTCGCTGGCTTGCGAAGCGAGATCGATACGCTGAGCGCCTAGATCGACGGTCAAACGATTGCCCCCTTCAGTTTCGCGCAAGCGCAACGTTTGAAGCTCTGCTCGATTGAGATCAGCACGGGTTCTTCTTGAAAGCAGGGAGTTCCAGTACTCCCTGGCGTTCCTCCGCCGATAGGCGTTGAATTCAAGCGGAGGTATTCCGGAATCATAGGCGATGTTGCCATATCTCAGTTGCAGCGTTTCCGGAATCGCTGGACGAAATATCCGATAGGCCGAGAACGCCGCAACGATGCCGCCGATGGTCCAGCCGCCGAGCCAGAAGACCATGAAGAGATTGCCCTTGCCAGACATCAGTTGCGAAGAAACCGTGGCGAAGCCAAACGCCCAGCCGCCGAGCCAGAACAACAGGAATACGCCGCCGAAATAGCGCGAGACACTTCGCTTCACCGGAATGGAGACAATCGGATCGCCACTATCGTAATTTATCGATATCCGGGAGCCTTCGGGCGGTACCAGGTCCATCAAGTGAGCCCCTTTTTCCCGCTACGGCGCCTTTGGCCGCACGATCGCCCAACCGACCCGCAACGAAGGTTGCCGACCGTTCACCAGCCGCTCGAAGACGCGCGGCACTTCCGGTGCAAGACCTGGAAACAGCCGGGCGATCTCGGGCGGAGGCGTGCCGTCCGTATCGGAGGCACGCCACACCACGACGCCGCCGGTTTGATTGAACTTTTCCAGATTGAGCCACGGCGTTAGTTCCGGCTTGGCGGCCAGAAAAAGATGCGGACGCGCCGGACTCAAGCTAATCAACGTCGCCAATTGGGCATCCCCGCTCACCGCCGACAAGCGCTGGTTGGTTCGCCGCGCGAAGCTATCATCAAAGAATTGCCCAATGGCAGCCGCCGGCAACGATGTCACCACCTCGCTGGTCATGGTCCATGGGACAAAAAGCGTCATCAGGATCACCGCAAGGGCCGGCGCCAGAATGACGGCGGCCCAGACCGTGCGCAATATCCGCTGGCGCCGCAGATGAATCAGGTCGCCGCAGGTAACTATGGTCGCCAGCCCCGACATCAGAAGTACGATACCCGCCCCGCCGACGACGCGATCCAGACCATACAGGCCGGATATCAGGCACCCCAACAGCGCGGGCGCGAAGGCAAAGAAATAGATGAAATCGCGCGCCACCGTATCGACGGGGGGCCGGAAAATGACAGGCGCTTCTTCCTGGGCACGATCGAACCATCGGGAATTGAATCCCGATACGATCGCGATTCCCAACGAGGCCAATAGCAGCCCGCCGAGCAATTCAACTCCGTGCAGCCCCTGACCGCTCAAGTCCGCAACCGGCGGCAAATGCGGCAAGACGAGCGCGCCGGCGCGGATCAACCAGATCAGATAGGGCAGAGCCAAAACGGCGATCACCAGAAGGGCAAACAGCGCGTCGAATGACATCAGGACGCGCCGGCCTCGCGCGGTCGCCAGCGCAAATCCAACCACAAGGACGAGCAGCCCGATTCCAGCGGAAGTTGTCAGCAGCAAGAGACCGGCTTCGATGGACCAGGCGAACCAGGCATTGCGCCGGTTCTGGGCGATCAGTTGCCAGGAATGCAGCAGAAGCAGCGCCCACAACGGACGTGCCAATACCAGCGGCCCGAACTCAAGGCCGGGCGCGCTGAACGCAAACACGGTCATCGTCAGGAGAACCGCCAGCACTGCCTGCTGCCCGCCAACGGCGGCGCGCGCCAAAAGATACAACGTCCAGAACGTCGCGATCGAGCAGAGTTGCGCCAGCATATAGACGCCGAACATGTGATTGCCGGCGGCGCGAAACGCGATATCGGCGAGCCAGAATGCCAGCGGCGGCCCCAAATCGGTTCCAACCCGATATTCGCGGCCAAGCGCGAGCACGGTGGCGAGATCGCCGGGAGGGCTTCGGTATAGAATGAGCGATATCAGCAGCCACAGGAGCGCCTGCAACACCACCACGAGCCACACAACCAGCCTCGGCCGGGCGCGGATCAATTCAATAACCAGAGAGGTGAAGCGCATGTAGCGGCCGGATCACTAACAGAGTTGACCGGCAGCGCCCCGCTCAACCGTGAACGGCGACGGCTCACCCAAGTCAATGCATGGTCTTAAAGTGCGTCAGGCGCTGAGGCAACACTCGTCAGATTGCAACGGGAAGCGCCGCCACAGCCTCAACTTCGAACAGATCGGCTCCACGTTTGGCCGTCTGGGGCTGGTGCTTTTCCCGAGCGGCCACGACGGGCGCAAAAAAGCTGCGATGGTGGACCGAAGGACCCAGGCGTTCGAGCGCCTCCAGATGCACCGGCACGCCGTAACCCTTGTGGGACTCAAAGCCATAGCCCGGGCATTCCTCGGCCAGCGCGCACATCAGGCGATCGCGGGTTACTTTGGCAATGATGGATGCGGCTGCGATCGATACCACAATTCCGTCGCCACCGATCACAGCCTCGCAGTCGCACGACGTGTTAAGCCGGTCGCGGCCGTCGACGAAGACGTGCTTTGGTACTTCCGGCAAACCCTCGACCGCGCGCTTGAGCGCCCACAACGAAGCGCGCAGGATATTGTCGCGGTCGATCCGGGCCCGAGACGCGATAACGACCGAAAACGATGCGGTCGCACAGATTTCCTCAAACAGTTCCTCGCGGCGTTCTGCTGTCAGACGCTTGGAATCATCGATTCCCTTCGGAATCCTCGTCGGGTCAAGCACGACGGCCGCCGCGACAACCGGGCCTGCCAACGGCCCGCGCCCGGCCTCGTCGCAGCCCGCCACCGGCCATACGCCGCGTTTGATCAACGCCCTCTCGCGCCGAAAGCTCGGCTGCGCAACCGCGATCACGCCTCTCCGCAGTTTAGTTTGCTTCTTTCCGGACTTATCTCGAATCATGCCGGGATCGTGCGCAAGCGCAGCTCACCGCACAACCGAAAAATCTTTCTATGCCCGCTGTTCACGGACGCGTTGACGCCACTCTGCGGCCTCCAGGCAAAATACACTGCGATTGGCGCGGCCAGGCTCCATGACGTCTTTCACAAACCTCATGCCGAGTTTCCGGAGAGCGTGAATGGACGGTCCATTTTGCGGATCGGCCAGGCCGAGTAACCGCGTACAGTTGAGTTGATTGAACCCGAACGCGAGTTGCGCTTCGCCGATCTCGGTGGCAATGCCCCTTCCCCAGGCCTGACGTGCGAGCACAAAGCCGATCTCGAAGTCGTCTGCGCCAAGCGCGGCACAAGAAAATAATCCCGCGAAGCCGATGACTTCATCCGCGGGCTTCTCGGTCAAAATGGCAATACCCGTGAGGGCGTCGCCGAAAGCAAAAAACTTTCGCATCACTTCGCCGGCTCGCTCAAGCGTCATCGGCACGCCTTGAAAGACATAGCGCATGACCTCGTTGTCGCCCAAGACACGCTCCCACAATATTTTGATGTCCGGCTCGATAGCCGTGCGCAGAATCAACCGTGGCGTCGTCAGAATAACGCGCGGTTGTTTTTCGACGACAGATGTGGGCCCGTTTTGCATCGGACCGCGATACTACAATTCCCCGATGGGGAGAAGCGCTCCGTGCCGTCCTGCGATCGGCCACGCGCCGCGCAATATCAGAACAGGCTGAGTTGCTGCCCGCTACGCTTCGGCCGCGCGAAATGATCTGTCGTCAGCTTTGACCGGCGCTTGTTGAGCCCGAGCTTTTCGCAGGCGATTTCGAACCTCCGCCCGATCATCCAGGCCATCGGTCCGGTACCTTTCATCCGCGTTCCCCATTGCGAGTTGTAATCGCGACCGTCTCGCATGTCGCGGATCAGAGTGAAGACGTGGCGATAGCGATCCGGATAATTCGCCATCAGCCATTCGCGAAAGAGGTCGCGCACCTCGAGCGGCAGGCGCAACAGAACGTAGCTTGCTTCCTTGACCCCGGCATGGGCGGCTGCGTCGAGAATGCGTTCGATCTCGCTGTCGTTCAGCGCCGGAATGACGGGTGCGACCATCACAGTGGTCGGGATTCCCGCTTCCGACAATCGGCGCAGCGCCTCCAGCCGCCGCGGCGGCGTCGCGGCGCGCGGCTCCATGGTGCGGGCCAACTGCGGATCGAGCGTCGTCACCGAGATCGCCACCTTGACGAGATTGCGCTTGGCCATCCGCGCCAGGATGTCGATATCGCGGACCACTAGCGCCGATTTCGTGACGATGCCGACCGGATGCGAGGCTCGATCCAGCACTTCGAGGATCCCGCGCATGATTTTGTGATCGCGCTCGATCGGCTGATACGGGTCGGTGTTGGTTCCGATCGCGATCATGCGCGGCTCATAATTCTCCGCGGCAAGTTCCTTTTCCAGAAGCTGCGGCGCATCGGGCTTGGCCAAAAGCTTCGATTCGAAATCGAGTTCCCGGCGACAGGCCGAGATAGGCGTGCGTCGGTCGCGCGAAGCAATACACGCAGCCATGCTCGCAGCCCCGGTAAGGATTGATGGAGCGGTCGAAGCCGATATCGGGAGAATCGTTGCGGGCGATGACCTTGCGCGAGGTATCGAGCGTCACCGTGGTCTTGAACGGTGGAAGCTCTTCAAGACTTCTGCCAGCCGTCGTCGAACGCAACCCGTGCTTCGGCCTCATAGCGGCCACTGGCATTGGAATGCGCGCCGCGGCCGCGCCGCCTTTCGCGGTCGATGGTGACTGCAAGCTCCGGAAAGGCCGAAGGAGCACCCGCCGGCTCGGAGGGCGCCGTGACCGGCGGGTGCTTGAGCGCATGTGAGGATGCTCGGCTCATGGTTCGAACATAGCATGCTAAAAGAACAAATCAAGAACACTCTTTGATCAATCCACAAGTAGGCCGGAAAAAGCGCTTGAACGTCATATCCGCGAGCCTGCCGCAAAAAGCTGCAAAGCGAGGGCTGATTTGAATGTGAGAAAGTATGACAAAGTGATAACGGTTCCCGCGGTTTTCACCGTTGAGATCATGCTGAGCATCATTATTCCGACAGAGGGCGACGAGGGACCCGCCGTTGCTACGCTTGCCGCACTGGTGCCCGGCGCGGCCGCCGGCGTAGTGCGCGAAGTGCTGCTGGTCGATCGCGGCGGAAGCGGCGTGATCGAGCGGGTTGCTGATGTCGCGGGCTGCCGATTCCTGCCCTTTGATGGAACGCGCGCGGCGGCGCTGGCGGCCGGTGCGCGCCAGGCACGCTCGCCGTGGCTGATGTTTCTGCATGCGGGCGCGGTTCTCGATCACGGCTGGATCGACGAGACCATGCAATTCATTCAGCGGGTTTCCGACAGCGACCGTCCCCGCGCCGGCGTGTTTCGCTATGCCCGCTCGCCTTATTCCGATCGTACCCTCCGCGACGGCTTGAGGTTCATGGCGCGAATGACTCGGGCGGGACCAAACCTGCCGTTGTCGTATAGGGTTCCATAAACGTAAACGGCAGAGTACACTCAAACAAGACGGGAAGACGCGACCCTCGTTCACCACAAAGATAGAGCATCAATATGTCGTCTATCACTAGCAATGTTCGCTTGCGTTCCCCGACAGAGACGAGCCAGGTCTCGGCGGCGTTGTTCGGTCATACGCCCGAAGTAGAAGACAAAAACCAGCGCCCCGTAAAGTTTCCCCGACATCGTTCAGAATGTCCTCCTCAGTCGGACCATCCCAGACGCAAAGGATACGGTATTGGCCATTTGCCAGTTGACCGTAGGCAGGAACAGGACAACGATTGCGGTCCTGAATTGTATAAGTAGAAACATCGAACCAGGTTCAGCAGGCCAGGGCGAACCGTCACAGGTAACGGGTTTAGTCCAAATGCAGAGAGGATGGTATCGACACCAGGCCCATCGATCTTCTTTGCCTTCCTGGCGGACAACCAGACTTCAAGCATGGTTGCGGCCTGGTTGGCCTGACTCTCTTCGACATTATCCAGTTTGATTGGTCCGAGCGCATAGGACGGTGGCCGCTGGCGACTCGGCGAAGTGCTTGGACCAGCAGCTCTGGTCGAGATGCGGGTTCAGAGGGCGACAGGAAGTCAAAAATCTCTCTGGCGAGTTTAGGGAAAAATCTTTCAAAGACGGTTTCCTCGGACTCAAGCTCAGGCAGCGCAACGTGATTCACCGTCATATCGATATAGTCATTGGCCGATAAGACATCACCGCTGGTCAAGACGTTTTGGATTCGCTCATAAGCTGGGTGCTCAGTGCCAATTCCTACCCGCTGGAGGCGCTGCCTGACTGCTTCAACCTCTGCTTCCCGTTTCTTCTGAATCTCTGCGCGGATGGCGTTCAACCGCGCGTGTTCTTCAAAAAAGCGCAAGGTCTCAGAGACGGTCATTACGATGCGGTCGATCTCAGCCGTATAGTCATTGCGCTCCTTCTCTTTGAGCAGCCCCAGAGCAACCGCATTTTCCACCTCGCCACTTGCATTTTCGGCATCTCGCAAAAGAGCAGATTTACAGTCGCTGATGCTGTTGTCTCGGATCTGCCGGAATTCATCAAGACGCGAGGGTATCTCAGGATAAACCTCAAGGTATTCGATAATCCGAGCGGTTGCTTCATGGTCCCGACGCTCGCAATGCCCGCTGAGGGTTTCCTTCCAGTCAGACTGACCTTTGGCGATCAGATTGACGAGGCAATTGATGATGACTTTGGGATCGGCCACCTCTGGATCCCACCGACTATTGAGTGGGAGTGAATCGCAGTGTAAAAGGTCTGCACTCAGGATATGTCGAGGCTCGGGTTCTTCGTTGGGAAGTGGTACGTCTGGGTCAAATAAGATACGGATGCTCTCTGACGGTTCCGACGAACAGGCGATGCTGCTGGCGATAGGCAGGGATCGATTAAACCATCCAAACTCGGTCAGAGCATTCATTGCCGCAGCCTGAAGTCCTACTATCTCTTGCCGTCTCTGTTCAGCTTGCTGATGGTAGCTCGAACTATTTTCATCGGGTTGGGTCTCTTGAAGAGTAATCCAACGACGCGCAAACATCACAGCTTCATCGGCTGTGATTGCGAATGTGTTCAAGTGCCTTGATGTGAATAAACCGCCCGTCGTTGCAAACACGATCTTGGTGTGTTCAACAGTCTTTTTAACCAGATCATCAAAGAGCTGGCGTCACGTTTGACGCTTCATAATCCTGTATACAATCATTCTCTCGCACTGGTTGCGATCGTGGCGACGAATGATCCCTTTCAGTTTGACGGTAGCCAGACATTGGTTGCATGGGGATGCTGCATGCTCAAACTGGCGGCTAGAATTCCACCGATGGACCACTTCAGTGTGCAGCTTATTCAGCTCAACTTGCCAACTGGCCTGGTAGCCGTCGTTTTAACGGCATTTGAATCGAGGAGGGGAAACTCCTCTCCGTATGCCGCGATAAGCTGGCAATACTGATCGAGCGGGCTCAGCCCATCTGTCATGCGCAGTTCGCGCAGGACCTTCAATGCATCAGTATCTGGAGCAAGCAAGGTTGGCCGCAGGGACGCCGCGATGCACAGGAATGTAATTGCCTGATTCCATTCGCTGTTCCCAGTTGTGACGTAAGATTTACTGAATTGAGCAAAGTCCTGTTTCAGTAGGCCCACAATACTATCAGCCTCATAACGGACATGAGGACCAAGCGCCGCCGCGCACACCAGCCATGAAGGGAGCTGCTGCGACAAGTCAGAGCAGACGACCTCGAAGGCGCAGGTGAGATGAAAGGCGAGTCCTGCCTTGCCATCCAATAGCAGACGCCAAATCAAATCTTCAAGGGCCGAGGGATAGTCTGCAAGTGATTCGATTCAGAGAGCCGTCGCTATTTGCTGAGCTGTCTCTTTACTTGAGAACCGGCGAGTTGGTTGTGCAGGTGCACTCTTCTGTGGAATTAAACGTCTAATGCGCCAATCTTGCTGGATTTCACTCTGAGTAGCAGAGGGATTTGGAGTAATGATTTCAGCTAGATTGGCAGGCATCTCAAATGGCGCAGGCACATCAACTGGCGATGAATCGTTACCGCTGTGATTCTCCTCAGGAACAACCTCTTCCACTGGCGGGGTGGGGTCTGGTTGGGGAATTTCCTCTTGGGTTATCTCTTCGACGCGTATGCTACTGGCGGACTCATCAACTCTCTCTAGAATAATTGGTGTTGTTGGTTCGGAGAGGGTAATCTCCTCGTGCTTTGGGATGAGCGTAATCAGAGTTGTGTTAGCTGTTACCTTTTGCTGAATCTGAAGTTTTCCCCGTGTGGCGGCTACCGTCAGTGCTTTACCAAATTCATGCTCCACATCATCATGGAGGGTTGCCAGTAGTCATCATCAGCTCTTTTGAGCCTTCGACGAACGTCAGCAGCTTAGCAAAAGCGTGATTGCCAATAGCAACCTCCGCAGCCTCAGCATGAATATCGGGCCAATGCGTATCGACAATGGCATTGTGGAGATTGCGAGCCTTTATACTGGCATTCCAGCAAAGGGGCAAAATCGCTCTTCTCGCGATGAACGGCGAACATATTTCTCCAGAACCTCTAGCGCATGACGATGAATCTGCTCAGCTTTCAACTGCTTCTGCTCTTCTGCCGCAACAGCATTGAGCAGCGTTCCAAGTTCTCCGAGAGATACACGCTCAGTTAATGCAGTAATCGTTGAGATTGGCAATGATTCGGCAAGCCCCAGCACCTTAGCCTTGAAAGCCATAAAATCAGTGCGAGCAATAGCTAGCTCGTCTTCTATCTTCTTCAGAGGGCGGGAGTCCAGGATCGCGTAGCTCACTGGCCTTTCGGGAGAGCTTCGGGTGCAGGTGAGAAAAGCGCTCCTCCAAACTTGCAAATTGTCGAAATAAGTCATCGTAATTCTGTTGCATATGGCAATCCTACATTCTTCGTCTGCCAAGGTAGCTTGGACTCGATTGATGAGCGCCATTATATCGATAACTTGCTGATATTAAAGAAGGCCAGATTGTAAGGACAGGCATGCACTAACCCATCCACCCAATATGGAAGACCTACTACTCTCGAGAG
>CAVVZW010000182.1:0-3024 GCA_963752265.1 uncultured Alphaproteobacteria bacterium | reverse complement strand
CGCCCCGGCCACGGCGCGGTGCTGGCCACTCAAGAGACGCTCGACATGATGCGGCTGCGCTATGGCGAGAATTTCGCCCGCTCGACGCAGGCGATTGCTTACGGCGAGGAACTGCGGCTTGGCGACGTCACCGTCAAGTTCCACCCGGCCGGTCATGTGCTGGGCTCGGCGCAGATCGCGGCGACGTGCGAAAACACGCGCGTGGTCGCCTCCGGTGACTACAAAGACGCGCCCGATCCGACCTGTGTGCCTTTTGAAGTCGTGCCCTGCGACGTCTTCATTACCGAGGCGACGTTCGGCTTGCCGGTATTCCGCCACGGCGATGCGGCCGATCAGGTGAAGAAACTGCTGGCTTCGGTGGCGCTGTTTCCGGAGCGGGCGCATCTGGTCGGCGCGTATTCGCTCGGGAAAGCCCAGCGCGTGATCGCGCTGTTACGCGCTAGCGGCTACGACGCACCGATCTATCTGCACGGCGCGATGGAGAAGATCACATATTACTACCAAAGCCGCGGCATTGAGCTGGGTGAACTTCGCCCGGTGAAAGGCATGAAGAAGGCCGACCTCGCCGGCACCATCACACTCGCGCCGCCATCGGCTACTTCCGACGTCTGGACGCGGCGATTTCCCGATCCCGTCACCGCTTTTGCGTCGGGGTGGATGCGTGTTAGAGCGCGTGCCCGCCAGGGCGGCATCGAGCTGCCGCTCGTAATTTCCGACCACGCCGACTGGGATGGCCTGACCGCGACCATCCGGGCAACCGGCGCCGGCGAAATCTGGGTCACCCACGGCCAGGAAGATGCGCTGGTGCATTGGTGCAAGACGCAGGGCCTCGCCGCACGCCCGCTCGATCTGGTCGGCTATGGCGACGAAGACAGCGGAGCGGACGAGACGGCGGACGAAGGCGATGGCGCATGAATCGCTTTGCGGAACTGCTCGATCGACTCGCTTATGAGCCCGGCCGTAACAACAAGCTGCGCTTGCTCACGAATTATTTTCGCGTTGTGGAGGATCCCGATCGCGGCTATGCGCTCGCGGCCATCACGGGGGCGCTCTCGTTCAAACACGCCAAGGCTGGTCTCATTCGCGACCTGATCACGGAACGCACCGATCCGACCTTGTTTGGGCTGTCCTATGACTATGTCGGCGACCTCTCGGAGACCGTCGCGCTGATGTGGCCAAAGGCGTCGGCTGACCAGCACAACAACCCGCCGCCGCCGACCCTGACCGAAGTGGTCACCACGCTGCGCACGCTCGGCAAGACAGAAATACCGAAACAGCTTTCGCGCTGGCTCGACGACCTGGATGAAACTGGCCGCTGGGCGCTGCTGAAACTCGTGACTGGCGCGATGCGGATCGGCATTTCCGCGCGGCTCGCCAAGACCGCGGCGGCGGCGCTCGGCGGCAAGGACGCCCACGAAGTCGAACTGATCTGGCCGGGGCTCACCCCGCCCTATCTCGATCTGTTCGCATGGCTGGAAGGACGCGGCGAAAGGCCGGTCAATCTTGATCCCGCCCCATTCCGGCCGGTGATGCTGGCGCACGCGCTCGAAGAAGCCGATTTTGCGAACCTGAACCCTGCCGACTATATCGCCGAATGGAAGTGGGACGGCATTCGCGTGCAGGCCGTGAGCGGCCGTGATCCGGAAGGCCACATTACCAGCCGGCTTTACTCGCGCAGCGGCGAGGACATCACCAAAAGCTTTCCCGATCTGTTGCCGTCGCTGCATCTGCAAGATTCCTTGGATTCGAAGCCTGATGATTCCCGAAAACCGCTTCACACTTTTCGGCATCAAGCTTCGTTCGCGATCGACGGCGAGCTCTTGGTGGTGCGCGAGGGCCGCGTGCAGAGTTTCAATGTGCTGCAGCAGCGCCTTAACCGCAAAGTGGTCTCGCCAAAACTGATCAAGGAATTTCCAATTCACCTGCGCGCCTACGATCTGCTCGCCGACGATGAGACTGATCTGCGCGACATCCCCTTTGTCGAGCGCCGTGAGCGGTTGACCGCATTCGTCGCGAGACTCGGCGATCCCAAAGTCGATCTTTCGCCCACGATTGCCTTTGACAGTTGGGAAACTCTCGCCGCCGCGCGGCGCGATCCTTCGAGTGCCGGCGCCGGCGAAGACGCTGAAGCGGTAGAAGGCGTCATGCTCAAGCGCCGCGACGCGCTTTATTTGCCGGGACGCCCCAAGGGCCAATGGTGGAAATGGACCGCCGGGATCGGCCAGGTGGTCGCACGCGCGGTTCCGCCAGCCGACGGCAACGCCTGGCTGGAGGCGCTGGCGGGGATCGACCTGGTGGTGCGCGCCGGCTTCGACGACGACGCGATGCTGGGTGCCGCCAAACGCCTCGACCTCCGGGTGATCGTGGCGCGCGCGATGCCCGCGCAGATCGACGTCATCTCGTTCCCGCGGCGCGCCCCGGCGCCCGAGGCGTCGCTGGAGGTCCCGCCGCAGGCCGCCACCTCGTCGGCCCCGGGCGCAGCCGACGTCGTCGCCGGAACGCTGGCCGCCGCCGAGGCGCTGGTCCGGCTGGCGCACGTCGACGGCCCTGTCGACCAAGGCCATCTGGACGGGCGGCGCATCCGCCACCTGCGCCTGCCGCTCGATGGGGGCACCCCGCTGGCGCAGGAGCTCGGCGCCTCGTGAACGAGCCGATGGACGCCATCCGCCGCGCCCGGCTGCGGGTCGCCGAGCGGGTCACCGATCTCATCGGCGACACGCCGATCGTGCGGCTGCAGAAATTCGAACGCGACACGCCCGGCGTCGAGCTGTGGGCCAAGTGCGAGTTCCTCAACCCGGGCGGTTCGGTCAAGGATCGCGCCGCCTACCAGATGATCCGCGACGCCATCCGCACCGGCGCGCTCAAGCCCGGCCAGACGATCATCGATTCGACCAGCGGCAACACCGGCGTCGCCTACTCGCTGATCGGCGGCGCGCTCGGCTACCCGGTCACGCTGGTGATGCCGGGGAACGTCTCCTGGGCGCGGCGCAAGATCAGCGAAGCCTTCGGCACCGAGCTTCGTCT
>CAVVZW010000181.1:0-6694 GCA_963752265.1 uncultured Alphaproteobacteria bacterium | reverse complement strand
GCGACGCCCAGGAAATCCCGCTTGCCGATCTCGACGCCGTTGTGGCGGAGGATGCCGTGGGCCGTCACGGCGTGGAAATAGAAATTCGGGAATGCAAAGCGATTGACGAATTCCTGCCCCTTCAGCGTCAGGGTTTTGTCGGGGCCAATCGGGAAGGTAACGTCGCGGCTGTCCGCGCCTTCGAATTGCGCGGGCGTGAACTTCTTGAGGTAGTCGCTGGTCTTTGCCAGCCGCTGGCGTAATTCGTCGAATGTCTTTTCGGTATCTGGCGTTGACGGTACATCGACATGGGCGAGCCGGGCGCAGCTCTTGCTCGAGAAATCGCACGCCAGTTGAATTTGCTTCGACAGCGGCAGCATGTCCGGATAGAGCCGCGCGCCGAGCAATACTTCCGGCTGGATATTCTTGGCAGCGCAGTGCGCTTCCGCCTTGGTGAGAAGACCTGAGAGACTGCCGAGGATTTGCAGGAAGGCAGGGACGGTGGCGTCGTAGAAGGACATGTTATGCTCTTTTCGTTGTTGCCGTCATTCCGGGTTCAGTCCTGCGGACTGCCCCGGAATGACCGGAAGTTTCAAACTGCGCCCTCTATCGCACAGCCGCCGCCCCTTGCGGAAGGGGCGTCGCGACGCGTGAACCGCGCATGCGCGCCAGCAATTCGGCCGTCGGCCAGGAGTCCGCCGGCAAGCCGAATTTGATCTGCATCGCCTTCACGGCGGTGCGGCTCTGCTGGCCCATCACGCCATCCACCTTGCCGACGTCGTAACCTGCGCGCACCAACAACTGCTGCAATTCGCGCAGCTCGTTGAACGGTAGTTGCGCCACCGGTCCAGCCGGTCGCTGCATCGGCGGCGCGCCCGCGATACGGGTGGCGAGATAGCCGGCTGTCGTCGAATAGATCAGCGAGTTGTTCCACTCGGTATAGGCGGCGAAATTCGCGTAAGCGAGGAAGGCCGGGCCATTGCGGCCCATCGGCAGCAACAGCGACGTCGGCATGTCGTCATCCGGCAACGGCCGGCCGTCGGGATATTTGACGCCGAGCTCTGCCCACTTCGAACGCGGGATGCGGATCGTGAGGTCGGCCTGGTCCCAGGGGAAATTGGCGGGCGCGGTCACGCGCACTTCCTGCAACCAGGGCTCGCCGCGCCGCCATTTCAGACCATTGGCGATATAGTTCGCCGTCGAGCCGATCACGTCCTCCGCGCTGCTCAGGAGATTGCGTCGGCCACCATAGTCGACCGCGTAGTTGAAATAATGCGTCGGCAGGAATTGGGTCTGGCCAAGTTCACCGGCCCACGAGCCGATCATCTCGTCGGGGGTGAGGTCGCCGCGGTCGATGATTTTCAGCGCGGCGATGGTTTCGCCCGCAAACCGCTCCGAGCGCCGGCAATCATAGGCGAGCGACACCAGCGAGCGCAGCGTCGGCAGGTTGCCCATGTTGGCGCCGAAATCGCTTTCAAGTCCCCAGAATGCGGCGATCACCGCCGGCGGCACGCCATATTCCTTCTCGGCGCGCGCAAACGCCGCCGCATAGGTCTTGATGTGTGCCTGGCCCTGCTGCATCCGGTAGGGCGCCGCCATGCGGCCGGAAAATTCGGTGAACACCTGACCGAACACACGCTGGCCGCGGTCGCGGTTGACGATGCCCTGGTCGTAGACGAGATAGGGCGCAGCCTCGCTGATCGCGCGCTGCGAAACGCCGGCCGCGACCGCCTGCTGTTTCAGCTCAGCCAGGAAGCGATCGAAGTTCGCGCCGTTGTGGCAACTGGCGGCGCGCGGAGCAGGAGTTGAGCGTGCGGGCGCGGGAAATCTCGGTGCGACAGATTGCGCCCACGTGTTGCTTGCGAGAGCAGCAAGTCCGATCGCGCCAAGCAGAGCCGGGAGTGTCGTCGATAGCGGCATTGCAGGAACCAGTTCGATTGACGCGCCTCTCCACTAGCATCCTTTTTGCGCGACCGCGCGCCGAAAAAAGGGCTGCCAAACATGACAGCCCTTAGTATCATCAAACCAGATCGCTCAATTGGGCAGACCCGCCCCGCAGCGGCTGAAGGCCGGACAATAGCTGCCCTCTCCGAGGCCGGACAATCCCCGTGGGGCTCCATCGTCGCTGCTAACGAACCGCTGGCTGCCCCAATCGCCATGGCGCCAACTGCCATACCCCCGGATTCCTTCAAACCGGCTGCTGTGGAATCGGCTATGGTAGCCATGATGACCGAAAGCCATCGCGCTGGATGTCATGCTGGTTGCGAGAGCAAGCGCGATTACGCCTGCGAGAATTGGTCGTTTCATCGAAAGCTCCTCAACATCCTCTAGAACATGGGGAGTCAACGGCCTCGGCGTCCCGCTGTTGCTACAGGAATCGGGAACGCCAGCTAAAATAATTATTAGAAAGCGCCTACCAGGACCAGGCGCTGACAGAGGTACCGTAACCGGAATAGCTGCCCGGCGGTACCGAGGTGAAGCCTAACGGACCGAGGCTGTAAGTGCGTCCGCCGTAACTGGGCCCGGCATCGCCATAACCGGCGACGACACGATGGTGGTGCCGCCAGTGATGACCGCCTCGGTGGCCGGAAGCCATTGCGCCTGACGTCATTGCAATAGCGAGAACAAGCGCCGTCGCGCTTGCGATAATCTGGTGTCTCATCGGAATCTCCCTTTTCGGGTTAATCGCTCACAACGTCTGCGGTTCCGCCTGGCTTTCGATCGGCGGTAGTGGCTCGTCGTGGATCGCAGCCTCGAAGGCGCGCAACCGTTTCTGCACCGAGATCAGGTCGACGATCGTGCTCCAGGAATTGACGAGATATTGAAACGAACTTCTGACCTCAGCAAACGCACCCAGAATCTGCTGCATGACGCCAAGCGTAAGCTTGCCGGCGACAATCGATGGCACGATGAGGATGTAGGGAAAGATGTTATCGGTCTGTAGATAAACGTAACGGCCCACATTGAAGTACATGTAGTTCAGATAAAGACGAAAATAATTTCGGCGGATGTTCGCAAACAACATTGCGAGCGTCGGCGGGTCAGCGTGAGTCAGGTCATCCTCGCCCAGCACAAGCTCCTTGCGGTAGGCGGCTTCGACCCGCTGATTGAAAAATTCGATTCCTGGCAAGCGAATTCCAGCCAGCGCAAGGAGGCCGGTGCCGAATGCAGACCAGAGCACTGCCGCGACCACCAAGGGGTATGGGATCGCGCCGACCAGCGGCAGTTCGGTGATGTAGCTCGACAGCCGCAGCAGCACCGGCAGGAAAGCGATCAGTGTCAGCACCGAACTGATCAAGCTGACGCCGAGGCCTTCCATGATGGTGGCGAACCGCATGGTGTCTTCCTGAACCCGCTGCGAGGCGCCTTCGATGCTGCGCAACCGTGGCCAGTTTTCGACATAGTAGTCGTTCATAGCGGTGCGCCAGCGGAAGATGTAATGGCTGACGAAAAACCGCGTAAGCACGATGACCACGATCGCGACTGTCGCGATGCTGAGGAACGTCAAAATTCCGGCGTAGAGCTCCTCGGCTGGGACGGACCCGGGTGTCGTAAGCGCTTTTTGGAGCAGGTTGTAGAACGGCGAGCGCCATTCGTTGAGGGTGACGCTGACCTGGACCTGGAAGTAAGAGGTGAACAGGATCAGTGCCGAGCCGAGAATCGACCAGACCGCCCAGGGGTGCGGCGCGCGCGTCATCCAGAAGCCGGCGAAGATCGCGGCTGCGATCAGGAAATACAGGTAGAACCACAGAAACGGGGTGGACCAGAAGCGCGTCACCCCGATGACCGCCGACGCAGGCGAGCTAACGAGATCACCCGCATAACCGTACCAAAGCGTCATCGATAGTGCGGTCCAAATAATGGCCGACAGAAAGAACAGCTTGGGACGAGGGAAGAACGAAACGAACATGTCGGGATATCCACTCTCGGGGGGTCGGACGGGTCTCGGGGGGCGCACAGGGCGGGAACCTTGCGGCACCTTAACGGGTTCGGCGGATTAGCCAACCGCTGTCCACGGGAATTACGGCGCCGTGATCGGTGCCGCCTCCGCCCCTCACAATTCCCGCGCGTTGGAAAAGACAAACGACGACATCCGCCGCGTATTCTCGTCCAGGATCAGCGTTCGCGTGATCGGCGGCTCGGCGCGCTGGCTGCAATTTTCGCGCTCGCAGAGCCGGCAATTGACGCCGATCGGTGTGCCTTCCGCGTTATCGAGGTTGATCCCGCTCGCATAGACGAGCTTCGAGGCGTGACGGATCTCGCAGCCCAAACCAATCGCAAAGCGCGGCTGGGCTTGCGCATGCGGCGTGGCCGCGCGGCGCACCACCTGTGCGATCGAGAAATAGCGCGTACCGTCCGGCAATTCGATCACCTGGCTCAGCAGGCGATCTGGCGTGTCAAACGTGGAATGCACGTTCCATAGCGGACAGGTGCCGCCAAATTTCGAAAACGGAAAGGTGCCGGAGGAAAACCGCTTCGAGACATTCCCGGCATTGTCGACGCGCAGCAGGAAGAAAGGCACGCCGCGCGCATTTGGCCGCTGCAAGGTGGTCAGGCGATGGCAGACCTGTTCGAAGCCGGCGTTGAAACGCTGCGACAGGATGTTGAGGTCGTAGCCGAGCGCCTCAGTGGCGGTTTGAAACGGCTGGTAGGGCATCATCGTGGCTGCGGCGAAATAATTCGCGAGCGTGATCCGGTAAAGCCTGTGCGGCGCATCGTCCAGCGCTCCGGCGCGGCCGATGATGGTCTCGATCGTGCTGGCGCATTCGGCGAGCCCAATCTGAAAGGCGAGTTGAAACGCGCGGCCGGGGCTGTCGATCAGTTCCGAGATCAGCAGTTGCCGGCGATGGCGGTCGAAACGGCGAAGCGTCTCGCGCATGACGTCGACCGGCATGATGCGGGTGAGAATCGAATGCTTTTCGCGCAGCCGTGCGGAGAGCGCGGCGAACAATTCTTCCGCCGGCACGTTCAACTCGTCGCGCAGGTTTTCCGCGGCCGTTTCGAGTTCGGGAAAATAATTGCGGTTGGCTTCGATCAGATCGCGCACGCGCTCGATCGGATTGGCCTCAAACCGCGTGCCTTCGTCGCGATCGGCCATTTGCGCCGCGACCATGGTCTCGCCGCGGCGGGCTTCGGCATAGGCGGCATACAGCCGTTGCAGCGCATGCGTGACGCCGGGGCAGAGTTCGGCGAGATCGCGCAATTCCTGTTTCGGCATGTCGATCTGCCGGAACAGCGGATCGGAAAAGATCTCGTTCAGTTCGGCGAAGAAGCGATCCTCATCCGCTGTGGCGAGGTCACGCAGGTCGAGATCATAGGTCTCCGCCAAACGGAGCAGGATCTGCGCCGTCACCGGGCGCTGATTGCGCTCGATCAGATTGATGTAGGAAGGCGAAATGCCGAGGCCTTCCGCGATCTGGGTCTGCGACAGCCCCAATTGTTGACGGATGCGCCGGAAGCGGGGCCCGACGAACAGCTTCTTTCCGGAATCGGCAGGCATCGTGTCGTCCTTGATGCGTTGTCGCAGGTTGCCAGCCCGGTTCCGGCGAAATCGGGCCAATTGTTTGAATTTTTACAAACTAGCAGAGGGTCGTCGGGCGATTTTGTGACAAAATTTACAAAATGACTTATATTACAAGTATTAGTGTTACATGACATCACCATTCGAAATCAAGCCGTATTTACGAAATCAGGAGTTTGGCGTTTATCTCCTGACACGCATTTTGCGATGCACTGTCACGAATGTTGAGAATGGCGACGCCTGTTCTGCAGATCTGTCGCCACTGAAAGGATGACGAACATGAACTACCAGCCACGTGGGATCGGCGATCAGGCTCTCCAGGGTCCAGCTTCCTACCAGAGCGAGATCAAGGCGGCCGAAGCGCTCCTCGATACCCAGCCGACCTGGAACGGGGTGACAGCCGAGGCCGTCGCGCGCATGCGCCTGCAGAACCGCTTCAAGACCGGCCTTGACATCGCCCGCTACACAGCGGCGCTGATGCGGGCCGATATGGCCGCCTATGACGGCGACCCCACCAAGTACACCCAGTCGCTGGGTTGCTGGCATGGCTTCATTGCCCAGCAGAAGCTGATCTCGATCAAGAAGCACTTCGGCACGACGGATCGCCGCTACATGTACCTGTCGGGCTGGATGATCGCCGCGCTGCGCTCCGAATTCGGACCGCTGCCTGACCAGTCGATGCACGAGAAGACCTCGGTGCCGGCTCTGATCGAAGAGCTCTATACGTTCCTGCGTCAGGCCGACGCGCGCGAGTTGAACGATATTTTCCGCGCGCTGGACGCCGCCCGCAAGGCGGGCGACAAGGCGAAGGAGACGGCGTTGATCGAGAAGATCGACAACTTCCAGACCCATGTCGTCCCCGTTATCGCCGACATCGATGCCGGTTTCACCACCCTGCAGCCCAACGGGTCAGCGGCGGCGACCACGCGCAACTGCGTCGGCCGCGTCAATTCCGACGGGTCGCTGGACGTCAGCTTCGACCCGGAGGCCAACGCAAGCGTGCTCGCGATCGTCATCCAGCCGAACGGGCAGATCCTCCTGGGCGGCCAATTCACGAACTTCCAGGCCAACGGCGCGACGGCCACCACCCAGTGCGACTTCCTAGGACGTCTCAACACCGACGGAAGCCTCGACACGACGTACATCATCAACCCGCTCGGCTACGTGTCCGCCGTCGCCTTGCAGGCCGACGGC
>CAVVZW010000180.1:0-33856 GCA_963752265.1 uncultured Alphaproteobacteria bacterium | reverse complement strand
GCTGGTCCGCAAAATTGGTCCCGGTAAACGTGAGAGGTGACTCGCCGATCGTCAACCCGCTGTTCGAACTCATCGAACTGAACGTCGGCGTTGGTGGCGCCACGTAGGTGTAGGTGGCGGTGAAATTGATGACGGTCACGCCTTCCTTGAGAGACAGCGTCACCGTGCCGCCGGCAATATCTCCGGCGGTTTGTGCCGGTGCAATCGCGGTGATGGTCGTCGAATCGACGACCGTGACGTTGGTTGCGGGCGAGCCGTCCGGAAAGGTGACGGTAGCGCTGCCGGCAAAATTGGTGCCGGTGAACGTCAGGAATGTGCCACCTGCCGTCGTCCCGCTATTGGGAGTCATTGAACTGAACGTCGGCGTCGGTGGCGCCACATAAGTGTAAGAGGCGGTGAAATTGGTGACGGTCACGCCCTCCTTGAGCGATAGCGTCACCGTGCCGCCGCCGATATCCCCGGCGGATTGCGCCGGCGCGATCGCGGTGATGGTGGTGGAATTGACGATGGTGACGTTGGTGGCCACCGAGCCATCCGGAAAGGTGACGGTAGCCACTCCGGCGAAATTGGTCCCGGTGAACGTCAACAGGTTGCCGCCGGCCACCGTCCCGTTGTTGGGACTCATCGAGCTGAACGTTGGCGCCGGCGGTTGCACATAGGTGTATGTCGCGGAGAGATCGGTGACGGTCACGCCATCGTTGATGAGCAAACTGACCGAACCGCCGCCGACATCTCCGGCGGTTTGTGCCGGTGCAATCGCGGTGACGGTCGTCGAATTGACGATGGTGACGTTGGTTGCCGCCGAGCCATCCGGGAAGATGACGGATGCGGTGCCGGAAAAATTGCTCCCGGTAAACGTCAACAGATTGCCGCCAGTCGTTGGACCGCTGTTCGGACTGAGCGAGATCAGGGTTGGGGTCGCGGCGAGCGCGGCTGCGCCCGGAAAGATGCAGGCAATTAGCAGCAGCGCGACGGTCAATGCGGTTGATGATTTCTGAAATCGAAATTGCATCACATTATCGCTGTTGCCGCAGGCTGCTGCGTACGCGCGGCAGCACTACAAGCGCCATATGACAAAAGGGGCAGCTCAAAATAAGAAGGCTAGGACAATGGCGATGGGGGGCCAATGCAAACCGGAACCGGTTGCGAGATTCCGATGGCAAGTGGCATTATCGCAACAGTGTTTTCGGCAGGAAATCGTGGCCCCTTGTTGGATGGGTACCGATGCCGGCGCATTGATGGAATCCTCTCGCGACGGATTCTCTATCTTCGTGTCAATTGCACTCGGCCATGCGCGCCCGCAGGGCAGCCGCCGGGGATCGGGTTTGCACCCCAGGTGCCGTTAAGCTGAGCAGGCGCTGCCGTCTCGTCCAGTTTGAGCTTCCCCGCGGCCATACACCATGTGCTGAGCTGAGGACTGAGCCATCGTATCGCTCGAAAAATGACGACCGAATCCTGGATCGTCCCCTCGAATTCGTGGGTGCTTTTATCAAGACCATCGAGCCTGGATATGGAAATGGTGCCGAATAGTCTCGCGCCCTCCTGGGAAATCTGCCAATCGTAATTGACCCTTGAGCGCCCGACAGAAGCATATCCTTGCCAACTGCCCGACAGGTCCATGACCTCCTGTCCCTTGTTCAATCTCGGCGCGAGCGTAAGCAAGGCCGGCTGAACTGGAAGGAATCGATCATCGGCGTGCGCCGATACCGCGAAGGCGCTGAAAAAAAGCGACACAAGGGCAACAAGCGATACATAGCGGCGCATATCCGCTCCACGGAAGGCTGTGACGAGGCCTAATATCGCAGGTTTCTGGTCGATAAGAAATGCGGATGCGAACCGCTTGGTAGCTTCTTGACAGGCTGAAGGGCGGCAGCCACGCTCAGGCAAATGCCGCGGCTTCCGCCTCGCAAGCGAAGCCGAAAAGACGGCAGATATCGCGGAGGAAACCCATGACAAAAGTGCTGACCGAGCAAGAAGTCTCCGGTTACCGCCAACGTGGCTATCATTTTCCGGTCAACGTTCTCAGCGAAGCGGAGGTTACGGAGTTCCGCGGCAAGCTCGAAGATTATGAAGCTCAGGCCGGCGGCCCCATCAAGGGAGAGATGCGCCACCGCAGCCACGTTCTCTTCACCTGGATCAATGAGATGATCCGGCATCCCAGGATATTGGACGCCGTGGAGGACGTGATCGGGCCGAACATCCTTTGCTGGAACACCAGCTTCTTCATCAAGGAAGCGCGCGATCCCGGTTTTGTCTCGTGGCATCAGGATGCGACCTATTGGGGGCTGAGTTCCTCCGATGTCGTCACCGCCTGGGTCGCGATGTCACCCGCCAACAAAGTCTCGGGCTGCATGAAATTCGTTCCCGGAACCCATCTCAAGCAGGTCGCGCACGAAGATACTTTCGACAACAACAATCTGTTGACGCGGGGGCAGGAGATCGCCGTCAAGGTCGACGAGAAGGATGCGGTCCTTGTCGAGCTGAAGCCCGGCCAGGCCTCGCTTCACCACGTGTTGCTGTTTCATGGATCGGAGCCGAACCGCTCCGAAGACCGGCGCATTGGTCTCGCGATCCGCTACATCCCGACGCATCTGAAGCAGGCGGTGGGCCAGAGAGACTGGGCCACACTGGTGCGGGGCAAGGACGACTACCATCACTTTGAACCCGAATACGTCCCGAACAGCGATCTTGAGACGGGGGCGCTCGCCTTCCACAAGGCGGTGACGGAAGAGCAGGTACGCGTGCTCTATCGTGGCACCGGCAAGACCGAATACCGCGCCTGAGCGGTCGCCACCGGTTGACGTTGACTTTACCAGGAGCCGTTCGAGATGACGTGAATGTCGGCAAAAGCCAGCGGTCGAAAACAAGTCCGCGGGGCCGAGTAGGGGAGGACGAGACATGACCGAGACGAAGATCTCCGGCCGTTACCTGTTGTTGTCTGCGATCGCAGCGTTGGTTCTCGGCGTGAGCGCCGCGCGGGCGCAGCAGACGGCGCCGCCGCTCAGGCTTCCGCCGCTAAGACTTGCGGTCTTGACGGACATGTCGAGCCTCTATGCCGATGCCACCGGTCCCGGCTCGGTGCTGGCGGCGAAAATGGCGGTCGAGGATTTTCTGGCCTCACCGCACAAGATGAATAGGCAGATCGAGGTCATCAGTGGCGATCATCTGAACAAGGCGGATGTCGCCGCCAACATGACCCGCGAATGGATCGACACCGCCGGCGTGGACGTGGTGATTGATGCGCCGAACTCGGCTGTGGCGCTCGCAGCTCGCAACATCGTGCAGCAGAAGAACCGCGTCTTCCTGATTTCCGGCGCCTCGTCCTCGGATCTGACGGGGAAATTCTGCTCACCGAATATCGTTCACTGGACTTACGATACTTATGCGCTGTCGACGGGCACGGCGAATGCCGTGCTCGCCTCGGGCGGCAAGACCTGGTTCACGCTGACCGCGGACTATGCCTTTGGCCATACCATGGAAGGGGACGTTCGCCGCGTGATCGAAAAAGCCGGCGGCGCGGTGATCGGCGGCGTGCGCGCGCCGATCAACAGCCAGGACTTCTCGTCATTTCTGCTGCAAGCGCAGGCCTCGAAAGCGCAGGTCGTGGCATTGATCAACGCCGGCGGCGACACCATCAACTCGATCAAGCAATCGGTGGAGTTCGGAATGAGCGCAGGCGGCCAGCAAGTGGTCGCGATGGTGCTCTACCTCAGTGACGTTCATTCGCTCGGCCTGAGGATCGCGCAAGGCCTGCAATTCACCGAAGCGTTCTATTGGGACCTCAACGACGGGACGCGCGCCTGGACGAAGCGCTTCGCCCCAGGCAATAACGACCGCTATCCGACCGCCCTGCAAGCCGGCGTTTATGGCGCGACCCTGCACTATCTGCGAGCGGTGGATGCACTCGACGGCGTTTCAACCGATGGCAAGGCGGTGGTCGACAAAATGAAGCAGTTGCCGACGGACGATCCGCTGTTTGGCAAAGGAACAATCCGCGCGGATGGCCGCAAGCTTCACAACATGTATTTGTTCCAGGTGAAGAAGCCGGAAGAATCCAGATACGCGTGGGATTATTACACCTTGATCAAGACGATTCCGCCGGAGCAGGCCTGGCGGCCGCTCGGCGAAGGCGGATGCGATTTTGTAAAATCGTAAGGCGTGCCGGGCGCGACGGCTTAACGTTCGGTTTCGGTCAGATTGAAGCTGACGCCTCCGATAAGAACTGATTTGTCAGTAACCGCAAGCCCGCGTCTTGTGGCCACGTCCAGCACGCGAGGCGGCTCCGTGACGAGGAGGTCGATCCCGCTCAGTCCCTCGCCGCGATCGTCGCTTGCCCGGACAAATCGAAGGCTCGCATTATCGACGTCGATCCGAAACTCGCCATCGATCGGTCGCGCCGGCTTTCTCAATATCCCGCTCCACTTGGCAGCCAGCCTCTCCGGATGGTCGCTCTGTAATTGAGCGCCGCTAATGGCCTTGGCAACCGTCGTGCGAACGTGAGCGTGCCAATCGGGGCCGGCAGGGTGATAGGCCGCGTCGATGTCGGCGCCGCCGTCCGACCAATTGATTTCGAGGAGCGCGCCGCCGGTATCGCGGGGATGCAGTTGCAATCCGCGATATCCGTTCGACACCAGACGTGCGGCGACGCGGACGCCGATCGTGTCGACATGGCTTTGCCAGGGGTCGAGTTCGCCGGTGTCGAGAATGACCATATATCCGCCATCGCCCTTGCGGCGATCGAGATAACGGCCGGCCGCCGTGTTGGCTTGCGTCGGCGCCACGATCTCGACGAACGAATTGCCGATCGGAAGCAGCGCGTTGTGAAGACCGTATTTGGCGACCGCGGGATCGCGGTGGCAGACCTCGATATCGAAAACCGCCTTCAGGTCCTCGACCACCGGCTCCAGATCGCGAGCCACCAGGCACAACTGCCGCAACCTGAGAAACACCCCGGAAGCTCCATTGGTGAGAGCGGCTCAGTACGTATAGGTCTTGTCCTTGAACGTGCGATAGAGAACGAAGACGAAGAAAACGGCCACCAACGCGATAAAAACGTACGTCGTGGTGTACCAGATCGGCAGCAGCGGCTGGTTGATCGACGGGACCTTGAGATCGACCATCGCGCTCCCGGGCGCCGCTTGCTGAGCGAAAGACTGGTTGGCCCAGACCAACAGCGCTAACAATGACAGCAGAGCGCGCATTTCAATTTCCCTTTCCCTTGATGATCAGGCGCGTCGATGGATGGCGTCCATCGAAAGCAAGATGCGGCACACGAACCGCATAACGTCCATCGCCAATGATGATGAGCACCCACATGACCAGAAACCACATGGTCGGGAGCTCGCTTCCACCCATGGAGAAGTTGAATGGCCGCGGCCAGAACACGCCGAAGATCCCCATCATGAGCGGGATGAGCATGATCATGCAAAACCGCGAATAGATTCCCAGCACCAGGAAGGGAATGACACAGGCTTCGACGAACATGTCGATGAAAGCGAACAGCGTCGGGGAGGGAAAGGCTCTCAGCTCGAATGCGGTGACGTTGGCGGCAAAGCCGGCCTGCAATTTAAAAAAGAAGTGGTATCCAAAGAAGCCAGCTATAATCAGCCTTAGTGCAAGTGCTGCCAAGCTTGATTGGCGTTCGAAGCCAGTCATCTCAGTCCCCCCGTTTTTTGCCGGTTATTTTTTGCACCGCATCGAAATATCTTGAAATTCGATGAAGCAGCCGGTAGCGCGAGACTATCGGTTTAGGCGGCAAGGTCAATGACGTGACGGCACTGAACGCGGCGTGTAATTTGTATTCCCAAATCTGGAAATCCGATGAAAAAGCTTCTCCTCGCAATCGCGGCGATATGCCTGCTGGCAACCTCGCCCGGTATGTCTCAGAGCTGGCCTGCGCGGAGCGTCCGGTGCATCGTGCCGTTTGCGGCGGGATCGACGCCGGACAGTGTCGGCCGCATTCTCGCCGACCGGTTGCAGAAAAAGCTTGGCGTTGCCTTCGTCGTCGAGAACAAGCCGGGCGCCAGCGGCAACATCGGAACCGATGCCGTCGCCAAATCGGACGCTGACGGCTACACGATTGGCTTGTCGATCGTCGGCCCGCTCGTGCTTAACAAGTTGCTGTTCAAATCGTTGCCTTACGATCCTGCCAGGGATCTCGCGCCGATCATGATCGTGGCAACGCAGCCCAGCGTATTGGTGGTCAGCAACGATCTCGGCGTGAAGGATTTCGCGTCCCTCGTCGCGCGATTGAAAAAAGATTCCGCGAAACTGAATTATGGTTCGATCGGCTACGGGTCGCTTTCGCAACTGACGATGGTGGCGATCGCCTCGAAGAGCGAGGCCCATCCGGAACATATCGCCTATCCGGGATCACCGAACGTGGTGACGGCGCTGACCCGAAACGACGTTCAAATGGCGGTGCTCCCGGCCGCGTCCGTGGCGCCGCAGGCGGAGGCCGGGTTGCTGAAGATGCTGGCGGTGACCAGCGGGACGCGTTCGGCATTGCTGCCTGATGTCCCGACGCTGCGGGAAAGCGGTCTCGATGGTATCGAGGCCGGCGCCTGGATCGGTCTTGTGGCGCCCGCGAATACGCCAGCGGCGATCCTGGACCGGATACGCGCCACCGTGGTCGAGATTTTGGCCGAGCCTGACGTGCGCGAGAAGCTGACCGCGCTTTACATGGAGCCGGTCGGCGATACGCCGGATGAATTCCGCGCTGTCATGAAGCAGGAACTCGATCGCTGGGGGCCGGTGATCCAGGTCAACAACATTCACATCGAGTGAGGCCGATGCCCGAACGGTCCGAGCGTTACGATGTCATTGTCGCCGGCGGCGGGAGCGCGGGTGTCGCGGCTGCCGTCGGCGCCAGCCGGACCGGTGCGCGGACATTGTTGATCGAAAGCGCCGGTTGTCTCGGCGGCGCATCGACGATGCGCAACGTTCTCACTTACTGCGGTCTCTACACGCTGGGGCAAAGTCCGCGGCAAGCCGTCTTTGGCGTTGCCGAAGACGTCGTTTCCAAATTGCGCCGCCTCGGCGGCGTCAGTGCACCCCATCGCCATCGCGGCGTGTTTGTGGTGATCGATCCCGAGGCGACGAAACGCGCGCTCGACGAAATTTGCCGGGAGAACAAGGTCGATGTGTTGCTCCATGCCTTCGTCGGAAGCGCCGAACGCGATGGTGAGCGCATCGCGTCGGTGACGTATCACGACCACGGTGGCGCGCATCGGCTGCACGGCAAGGCGTTTGTCGATGCCACCGGCGACTGTGACCTCGCCTTCTTTGCGGGAGCCTCGACACGCTACGGCAATCACGGCGCGCTCAATCTCGGAACGCTTGGTACTCGTTTCGGCGGCATCTCGTCCGAGACCGAAGTTTCCGCCGACGCCGTATCACGCGCGGTTCAGGCTGCGCGGAGGCGAGGTGCCGGTCCGCTGACAAAGGAGCGAAGCGTCGTCGCCCGTTTGCCTGGCTCAGGCGACATGGTGTGCTATCTGGCGTCCGCCGACTACGACCCCAGAGACGGCTCCAGTATCACCCGCGCCGAGATGTCGGGCCGCGAGCAGGCCTGGGCCTATCTCGATGCCATCCGCACGCTTCCAGGCTGCGAGCGGGCCTATCTGGTCTCCACCGGACCTGACTTCGGGACGCGGGAGTCCCGTCACATCAATTCGGTCGAACAACTCGTCTGGAAAGATGTCGAGAAAGGCATCCAATACGAAGACACCATTGCCCTCGGCGCCTGGGGCGTCGAATGGCACGACCGCGAGACATTTGAGAGCACCATGCAATTGCCGCCCGGCGGCGGCGCCTACGACATCCCGCTGCGTTGTCTGATGAGCGTTGATACGCCCAATCTGTTCGCCTGTGGCCGCACCGCGGACGGCGATCGTCAGGCCGGAGCTTCGATCCGCGTGATGGGAACGGCCTTTGCCACCGGCCAGGCCGCTGGTGTGGCGGCTGCTGCTTTTGCGGAAAGCGGCGCGGTCGATCCTGTCGCCGTCCGCAATACACTCCTCACGCAGAACGCCCTGATCGACCGCAATGCGATGCCGGCTCCGATCGATATTACCTAGTAGAGTGGATTTGATATTCGCTACGCTGTAGTCGCATTTTTATGGCCAAGGACATGCCAGACCTCCATCTGTCCCGCGCCTTTGACCTCGATTGATCCGAACGCTTCGCATCTGAAAGCGTCCTTGACCAATTCGTAGGTGTTACGGGTAATCTGAATACATCTCGTGCGCCCATGTGATTCCATGCGACTGGCAAGATTGACCGACTCACCCCACAGATCATAGGTGAATTTCTTGCGGCCGATGATGCCGGCTACCACCGGGCCGGAGTTTATGCCGATGCGGAGGGCGAGCTGGCGACCTCCGAACCTTGTGCCCGCGACGGCGGTCTGCATATCGAGCGCGAGGTTGACAAGTGCGGTCGCGTGGTCTGGCCTGCTACGTGGTACGCCGGAGGCAACCATGTAGCAGTCGCCGATGGTTTTGATCTTCTCCAGATCGTATTTTTCGATAAGCTCGTCGAAGCAAAGAAACACCTGGTTGAGTAGACCAACCAGCTCCATCGGCGTCATCGTGGCAGCCATTGGTGTGAAACCGACCACGTCGGCGAATAGTATGCTGACGGCATCATACTGATCGGCGATCGTGCGCTGCTCGGCTTTGAGAGCGTCTGATATCTCCTTAGGCAGTATGTTGAGCAGTAGCATTTCGGCCTGTTGCTGGAAAAAATTCCGGCGGCCGACAAAATAGTAAAGAAGACCGAAGACGATCGTAATAACCGCACCGACGTTAAGAACAAAAAACCAGGTCACGAAAGCTTCAGGCAAGGCGGCGGGAGAAAGAGCGGGCTGAAAGGCAGCGCTCAGGATCAATAGAGCGACAAATCCGATAATCCAAAATGACGTGCTGCGCAGATCTTCAAGTAAAAGGGAGCCAAGCGGGCACAGCGCCGCCCAGATGATCACGACGCTCGACTGCTTGAACCCGCCAAGGCTCAGCGTCACGAGCCACGGCAGGAGGAGAATGAGAAGCAGCTGGGTGAACCGATAGAATCCGAAATTGCGAGTGTGAGCGAAGATTGCCGTATTGATCGGAGTGAAGGCGGTGTAGAATCCGGGGATCGCAGCGGCGATCGGCACGCCGGCGGCAAGATAGACCGCGCTCCACAGTAGGGTCAGGGGCAGCGTTCCGGCGCAAAGAACGACCGCAAGTCGCTTGCGCAACGCCGTTTCATCACTGTCGCTGGTATCGACACCTAGCCGTCCGATCAGCCTGATTAATGCCTTCATCGAACCGGACCCAAAAGCCGATAATAGCATATGATCGCGGTCAAGACGTATCAAGCGCCGGCGTTGGCGCTTTCGCGACTCCCAGCCTTATTCAATCGGATTTTCAAGATTCGTACTTACCCCGCAACCGATGGTCGTCTTGTTGCGGCTTCGGGTTGATCTACAGCTTCAGAAAATTGATAGCTTGGTGGAGGCCTTCAAGAATGCCCACGGGAATGGCGCAGCCGCAAACGGGCGAGAAAACACATGTCCGCGTCTGGATTGGCGCGTTGATCGTGCTGCTGTCGACCGTGGCCTATGCTGACCGGTCGATCCTTTCGATCTCGGGATCCGGTATCAAGGACGAGTTTGGCCTGACCACGATCCAACTCGGCTTCGTGTTGTCGGCGTTCAGTTGGGCCTACGTCATCGGCCAGGTTCCGGGCGGGCTGCTGCTCGATCGCTTCGGGACCAAGCGTGTCTATGGCGTTACACTCGTCATCTGGTCTCTTGCAACATTCCTGCTCGGCTTTGTCGGCAAGTTCGCCAGCGGCACCGCCGGGGTCGTTGCGCTCCTGTTCGCGCTCCGCTTCATCCTTGGATTCATCGAGGCGCCGAGCTTTCCGGCCAACGCACGCATCGCGGTCATGTGGTTTCCCAAGCTCGAGCGTGGCCGGGTCACCTCGCTGTTCGCCTCGGCCTCCTATTTCGCGGTCGGAATCTTCTCGCCGATTGCGGGCTGGCTGGTGTCGAGTTTCGGCTGGCCCTGGCCTTTCTTCGTTCTGGGTGCGATCGGTTTCGCCGCCGCGTTCGTCTGGGGCTGGTTCATGCGTGAGCCGCGCCGACACCCGAAGGTGTCGCGGGCAGAGCTCGACTACATCATCGCTGGCGGCGCGCTGGTGGACATCGACGACAGCGAAGAATTGCGGACGAAGCCGCACGTCTCGGGCGCGGTCGTGAGGACACTGCTGACCAGCCGCATGCTGTGGTGCGTCTATCTCGGACAGTATGCCACGATTGCACTCAGTTATTTCTTCATTACTTGGTTTCCGATCTACCTGGTGCAGGCGCGTCACATGGACATCATGTCCGCGGGCTTTGCCACCGTCGCGCCGGCGCTGTTCGGCTTCGCCGGCGGCATTTCGGGCGGCTGGATTTCCGACGTGCTGATCCAGCGCGGCTGGTCGGTCACCTCCGCGCGCAAGACGCCTTACATCGTCGGCATGTTCGCAGCTTCCAGCCTGATCCTGGCCGCGCTTTCCGACAGCAACATCCTGATTATCGCGCTGATGTCGTTTGCCTACTTCGCCAAAGGCCTCGCCGCCGGTGCCGGGACCTGGGCCGTGGTGACCGATACCGCGCCGAAGGAGGCGGTTGGCCTCGCGGGCTCGATCTTCAATGGTATCGGCAATATCGCCGGCATCGTGACGCCGATTGTGTTTGGCTACATCGTGGAAATGACCGGCGGCAATTACGGCGCCGGGCTCTATTTCGTCGGCGCGCATTGCATCGCAGCCGCGCTGCTGTTCCTGTTTGTCATGGGCCGGATCGAGCGGGTCGGCGGGGAAGAGCCGCCCAAGGCCGCTTTGCCTTAAAAGACCGTTCTGCTTGAAGCTACTCCGTGAACGGTTGCTCGGAAATTTGCCAGTCTTTGCCGTCGAAAATCGAGATGTGCAGTGTCTTCATCGGCGAGTAGTCATCGGGCGTGTAGCTGAAATTGACGTCGTCCAGGAAAAATGGCGAGTGGAAACCGGCGAGCGTCGAGGCTTGTCGGATGACGTTGTCGCGCGTGAGATCGTCGCCGCAGCGGCGCAGGATTTCCGTCATCGTCGCCGCCTGGCCGTATCCGGCATAGGCGATGGTATTGTCGCGATCCACATTCGGCAGGTATTTCGCGCGCAGCGCCTCGAACGCCATCGCGTCCTTGTCGTTCTCCCAGCGTCCGGGGCCGGCGTCCTTGGAATAGCGGATCGCGACAATATTCTTCGCATTATCGAGTCCGGCGGCCTTGAGGATCGAGAGCCCGGTCGATCCGGCGGACAATAGTTGCAGCGGCTTCCAGCCGAGTTCGGCCGCCTTGCGGATCGATTGCGATGAAGCCTTGCCGGTGCTGATATTGTAGAAGACGTCCGCGCCCGAGTTCGCGAGATTGACCAGCTGCGAGTCGACTGTCGGCTCGGACAGATCGTAGGTCTGCTCCATGATGACCTGCGCCTTGCCGCCGGCGTCCGCCAGCACCTTTTTGAAAGGGCCAAGGAAGTCGCGGCCGAAATCGTCGTTCTGGTAGAGAATGCCGACCTTGGCGGCGGGATTTACGCTCAGGACATGTTTGGCGAGGATCCGCGCTTCGGTCGGATAGAGCGGCAGACCGGCCATCGTCCATTTGTAGTTCTTGGGGTCGTTCCACTTCGACGCGCCGGTGTTGAGCAACAGCTGCGGCACGCCCTTGGCGTTGAGATATTTATGCACCGCCGTTTGCGGCGCGGTGCCGAGCGAGCCGAACAGCGCCAACACCTCTTCCTGCTCCACCAGCCGTCTTGTGGCCTCGACGCATTTCGGCGCGCTGTAGGCGTCGTCCATGGTCAGGAACGTGACCTTGCGTCCGTTGATGCCGCCCTGCTCGTTGATCATCTGGAAGTAGGCTTCGCCCACGCGGCCCAACACGCCGTAGAGCGAACCCGGGCCGCTATGCGGCACGGTCTGTCCGAGCTTGATTTCGCTGTCGCTCGCGCCGGGATCGTATTTCTTCTCTGCCGCTCTGACAGACGATGTGGATACGAGGATCGAGCCAATTGCGGTGGCGCAGAAATCACGCCTGGACAGGCGATTTGACATTTCTTCGTCCTCCCGGCCGGCATGATTGCGCCGGCCATTTCTTGTGCGGCCTGTGCCGCTTGTCTTTTGCGGCTCGTGCCGCTTCCTTCAAAACGCCGTATAGCCGCCGTCGATCACCAGGCAATCCGCGGTGTGGTACGATGACGCCCCGCTCATCAGGTACACGGCGATGCCGCCGAAATCGCTCGGCTCGCCGAAACGGCGCACCGGAATGCGCGGCATCACGTTGCTGACGAATTTTTCGTCCCCCATGATCTTTGCCGTCATCTCGCTCTTGATCCAGCCGGGCAGGATGGCGTTGGCGGTGACGCCATGGCGCGCCAGTTCCACCGCAAGCGCGCGCACCAGCGCGTTGATGGCCGCTTTCGTCGCCGCATAATGTTCGTTGCGCGCAGTTCCAAACAGCGAAGCAAGACTGGACGTGGCAACCAGGCGGCCGAATTTGTCGCCGTTATTGGCGCGCTCGGTCATGTGGCGCGCGGCGGCCTGGAACACGTGGAACACGCCGTCGAGATTGGTCGCAAACATCGTGCGCCATTCTTCTTCGGTGCGGTCGATGAAAGCGCGCCTGCCGCCGCCGCCGATGCCGGCATTGGCAAAGCAGCCGTCGAGGCGGCCGAACGTGTCCAGCGTCGCCTTCATGGCGTCAGATACGGAAGCGGGATTGCTGACGTCGCAGGCGCGGGTATCCACCTTGCCCGGGCCGGCCGCCATGGTCGCGGCCGCCGCCTTGTTCTTTTCTTTGTTGCGGCCCCAGATCGAGACATTGCAGCCCGCCGACACAAGCGCCTGCGCAATGCCAAGGCCGATGCCGCCATTGCCTCCGGTAATGACGGCGACGCGGCCTGAGAGGTCGAACATGTTCATGGAGCGCTTCCGTATCTGATGCGCACGGCAGCCGTGCACGCGATGCCTGTCGCTGAGCATGGACAAACGCGCCGCAAAAATCAAATATACGGCGCGTGCCTGCTGCAATGCACGCCACGAAAAAATGCGAATTGGGTACGCGAGGAGGAAGGTCATGCAATTCAAGCACTGCACGCTCGAAATCAATGGGGCGGTCGCCGTCCTGCGGATGGATCACCAGGAGGTCATGAACGCCGTTTCCCTGGACATGCTGGGCGGCCTCATCGAAGCGCTCGATGAAATCGAGGCCCGAAAGGCCGAGGTCCGCTGCGTCGTGCTGACCGGCGCGGGCCGTGCCTTTTGCACCGGGGCCAACCTTCAGGGCCGCAACAACCAGCCACAGAAGCCCGGCCGCAGCAACGCTGGCGCTGCGCTGGAGACCGCTTTCCATCCTTTCCTGCGGCGCATCCGCAATCTGCATTGCCCGCTGGTCACCGCCGTCAATGGTCCTGCGGCCGGCGCGGGCATGAGCTTTGCGCTGATGGGCGACATGATCGTCTGCGCGCGCTCGGCCTATTTCCTGCAAGCGTTCCGCCGCATCGGCCTGGTGCCGGATTGCGGCTCGACCTGGCTCTTGCCGCGCCTCGTCGGCAAGGCGCGCGCGATCGAACTTTCGCTGATGGGCGAGCGGCTGCCGGCGGAAAAGGCGCTGGAATGGGGGCTGATCAACCGGGTCCATGACGACGCGGTCCTGATGGAGGAGGCGATGAAGCTCGCCCACGAACTCGCAAACGGACCGACGGTCGCGCTGTCCTTGATCCGCAAGCTCTATTCGGACAGCCCGGAAAATTCCTTCGAGGATCAGCTTGATCTCGAATATCAATCGCAGCGCATTGCCGGCCGCTCCGAGGATTTTCGCGAAGGTGTTGCGGCCTTTCTCGAAAAACGCCCCGCAAAATTTGCCGGAAAATGATCGAGGAGGAACTCGCGCGTTCGGTGGCCGCCTGGGTGCCGGGCGCGACCGGCATTGCCGGAACACATAAGCTGTCTGGTGGCGCCAGCCAGGAAACCTGGTCGTTCGAGATCATCACTCCTGCCGGTAATTTCGGCGCCATCCTGCGCCGCGCGCCCAAGGGATATGGCGCGGCGCCCTCGCGCGCGGCGGGGCTCGATGCCGAGGCTGCGTTGATGCAGCTCGCGTACGAAGCCGGCCTGCCGTCGCCGCGCGTGATGCATGTGCTGAACGCCGATGACGATCTCGGCCCCGGCTTCATCATGCAGCGCGTCGAAGGCGAAACCATCGCGCGCAAGATCCTGCGTGATGCGCAATTCGCGGACGCACGCCCGAGGCTCGCGCGCCAACTCGGCCGGATCGCCGCCGGCATTCATGGCCTGCCGCGCGCAAAACTGCCGCAGCTCAAGCAGCGGACGGCCGGCGAGGAGATCGGCGAGCTCGCGCGCGAATATCGCAGCCTCGACTGGCCGAAGCCGGTCTTCGAACTCGCGCTCCGCTGGCTGTGTGACCATGATCCCGGCCCGCCAGAGGAGGTGACGCTGGTGCATGGTGATTTCCGCAACGGCAATCTCATCATCGGCGCGGACGGCGTTCGTGCGGTGCTCGATTGGGAATTGGCCCATCTCGGCGATCCCATGGAGGATCTGGGCTGGATCTGCGTCAACTCCTGGCGCTTTGGCGAGATCGACAGACCGGTCGGCGGCTTTGGGACACGGGAAGAACTGTTTGCCGGCTATGAGGACGCCGGGCGCAAGGCCGATGCGGCGCGGGTGATGTTCTTTGAGGTGATGGGCACTTTGCGCTGGGGCGTAATGTGCGGCGGCATGATGCAGCGCTTTCGCCTGCAGCCGGATCACTCGATGGAGCGCGCCATGATCGGGCGTCGCGCATCGGAAACGGAGATCGATCTGCTGCGGCTATTGGCGCCACGGTCATGAAATCGGGAGTTGACGATGCAGGATGAGCCGGGACCGGCTGAATTGACAAAGGCCGTTGCGGATTTCCTGCGCGAGGACATCGCGCCGCAGATCGCCGGCCAAAACGCATTCAAGCTGCGCGTGGCGATCAACATGCTTGATCTGGTGACGCGGCAGTTGACGCTTGCAACGGCGAGCGATGCCGCGGAAGGGGAGCGGTTGCGCAAGCTGCTCGCCATGCAAGGCTCGCTGTTTGAGCTCAACCGCGCGCTCGCGGACAAGATCGCCAACGGCGAAGTTGACCTGAAGACGCCAGGGGTGGCCGAACATCTCTGGCAGACCACTTTTGCCAAGCTTGCAGTCGATCAGCCGAGCTATGCGGCTTATCGGCGCGAGCTCGAAAGATCAAAAGCCAAGACGATAACGAGCTAAGGGAACAGCGCTGTGGATTTTGCATTGCCTGCCGATCTCGTCGCCTATCTCGACGAACTCGACCGCTTCATCGCGGGCGAGATCAAGCCGCTCGAGGACGAAGACGACAACATCCGCTTCTTCGATCATCGCCGTGAGTGGGCGCGCACCGATTTCGATCACGGCGGCTTGCCGCGGGCCGAGTGGGAAGCGTTGCTCCGCAAAGCCAAGGATCGCGCCGACGCCGCAGGCCACCTGCGCTTTGCTACACCGAAGCGCTACGGCGGCAAAGACGGCTCCAACCTCTGGATGGCTGTCATCCGCGAGCACTTTGCCTCAAAGGGGCTTGGCCTGCACAACGATTTGCAGAACGAACATTCCATCGTCGGCAACTTCCCCATCGTCACCATGCTCGACCGCTACGGCAGCGACGAGCAGAAGGCCATGATCGAGGGATCGATGACCGGGACCTATCGCATCACCTTCGGCCTCACCGAGCCCAACCACGGTTCAGACGCCACCCACATGGAAACCCGCGCGGTCGCCGCTACACGCGACAACGTCAAAGGCTGGATGATCAACGGCGAGAAGATGTGGACCACCGGCATGCATGTTGCCACCCACTGCGCGCTGTTCGCGCGTACTTCAGGCAATGATGGCGACGCACGCGGCATCACCTGCTTTCTGGTGCCGGCAAAATCGGAAGGCGTGAAGGTGGAAGAGTATCTATGGACTTTCAACATGCCGACCGACCACCCGCGCGTCAGTTTTACGGAGGTCTTCGTTCCGGAGAGCGCAATTTTCGGCGAAGTGGGCAGGGGGCTTTCGCTGGCGCAGTGCTTTGTTCACGAAAACCGCATCCGCCAGGCCGCGAGTTCGCTGGGCGCGGCGGTCTATTGCATCGACGAAAGCGTCAAATATGCGCGGGAGCGGAAGCCGTTCGGCAAGGCGCTTTCGGAAAACCAGGCGATCCAGTGGCCCCTCGTCGAGCTCGCGACCCAGGCGGAAATGCTGCGGCTATTGATCCGCAAGACGGCGTGGGAGATGGACCGGATGACGCAGGCGCAAGTCGAGCAGACGCTCTCTGACAAAGTGTCGATGTGTAACTTCTGGGCGAACCGCCTTTGTTGTGAGGCGGCTGATACCGCGATGCAGGTGCATGGCGGCATGGGCTACTCGCGCCACAAGCCGTTCGAACACATCTACCGCCATCACCGCCGCTATCGTATCACCGAGGGCAGCGAGGAAATCCAGAAGCGGAAGGTCGCGGGATTCCTGTTTGGCTATATGGGGCCGGAGAAGCGGTAAGGAGAAGCGGTGACAGGACGCCTGCCACCGGTCTCCACGCATGCAGCGCCCCTCAACGACAGTCTCGCCTAACCACCCGTCTCGGCGCTGATGATGTCGCCGAACAGTTCCCACACGCCGTTCTTGAACTGCATCATCTTCAGCTGCTCGACCGGGGCGAAGTCGGTCGCGCTGGTGTTGATCCTGATGCCGGGGATCAGCGTGTCCGGCGTGAAGTCCCGCAAGCTCGCGGCCTGCTTCATCACGTTCTCGCGCGTGAGGTTGTCGCCGCACTGTTGCAGGGTCTGTATCATGGTCTGCGCCGCGGCGTAGCCATAGACCAGATTGGCATCGGTGATGTTGGCGCCCGGCATGTATTCGCTGGCGAAGGCCATGAATTTCTTCATGCCGGGGTCGTCTTTCCATTGTGGATCGCTGGCATCCTTGAGATAGCCGGCCGACAGCACGCCCTCGGAGGCCTCAAAACCGGCGGGCTTCATCACCGCGCCGATCGAGATCGAGACGTCGGTCATCACCTGCATTGGCTTCCAGTTGAGCTCAGCGAGCTTCTTGATCGCCTGCGCGGCGAATTTCGGCGTCGAGATGTTTACGAATACGTCGGCGCCGGTGTCCTTTAGCTTCACGATGTGTGAGTCAATCGACGGCTCCGAGGTCTCGTAGCTTTCTTCCGCGACGATCTTGACGGTGGATTTGTCGAGGGTCTCCTTGAGGCCGGCCAGGTAGTCCTTGCCGAAATCGTCATTGGCATAAAAGATCGCGACCTTGGCGTCCGGCTTTACCTTCAAAATGTACTTTCCGAAAATCCGCGCTTCGACCCGGTAGCTCGGCTGAAAGCCCATGGTCCAGGGGAATTCCTTCGGATCGTTCCACTTGCTGGCGCCGGTCGCGACGAACAGCTGCGGTACCTTCTTGGCGTTATGATATTTCTGCACGGCGGTCTGGGTCGGCGTGCCGAGCGCATTGAACACCAGGAACACCTCGTCGCTTTCGATCAGCCTTCGGGTCTGCTCCACCGTCTTCGGCGGCGAGTAGCCATCGTCATAAGTGACGAAGTTGATCTTGCGGCCGTTCACGCCGCCCCGATCGTTGATCATCTTGAAATAGGCTTGCTCGGTTTTGCCGATGACGCCATAGGCGGAAGCGGGGCCGCTATAGGCCTCGACGTTGCCGATCTTGATCTCGGTATCGCTGACGCCGGTGTCGTATTGTTTGTCGGCGGCCAGAGAAGGTGCAGCTGAAACAAGGCTAAGGGTGGCTACGGCCACGACGGTGACGCAACGCATCATATCTCTCCCTTTGGTGTCGCTGTTCGGCGCGACATTCCCCTTAAATTATGATCCCGCTCACCCATAAAGTCGATGTTTAAGTCGTGGTCCCGCGCGGCTGGGCGAGACCTTAGGCTCACTCGCATTCCGGTGTGGATTCGTTACCGGCTCTGATCGTCAGGCAATAGGGCTTGCTCGCGGCGCACTGCGCTTTCGTGGCGCAAGCGCCGGTATATTTACAAACCGAGGTTCCGCTCGAGCAAGCAACCGGGATCGCCGCCGAGACCCGGCTGCGAGTAAATGTATTGCTGCCATCCTTTGCATCCCGCCGACGACTGGTTTTGGCAGAGTTGCGTTACCGTGGAGACCGAACTGTTTTGAGGGTTCGGGAGAACCGTGTTGGTGTTGAGTTGGAGCGTAAAGGAGTCCGTTCCTACCTTGTCTGACTCACTGCCGGTCGTAACCCCGGTCGCGCTCAGAAATGAACCGGTCGCCGTAGATATCGACTGCGAGCTTTGTGTCAGAACGCCGGCGCCCCCGCCGCCACCCATGCGCCAGAATTCCCAGGGTCCTGGCGGTCAATCGCCATGCTGACGCCGATAATGCGACGATGGTGCTTCTCATGATCGTCCTCCCGGTTTCGAGGCCGAGATCGGCATGAGCGCTAAAAAACTGAACTTCTCTGCCGATAGTGCGGGGGCGGAGTTCGCACGGTTGCCTATGCCAACCGTACAGATGCAGTGGTTGGAATTGGCCTGGTCAGACGCTATTGGTCGTTAAAAGCGAAAGTTCGGAAAGCCGAGCTGCTGGTTCGCCTGAAGCTATTGGCCCGAGAAATTGTTGTCGTCGTTCGTTTGGATGATACAACCTTACATTTTCTCCCGCCCCGAGGAGGAAATACCGAGATTGTTTCGAATCTCTGATTATTCTTTTTGGCGGAGACGCCAGGTCCGGCCTCAGGTTGCCCGGCCGGAATATTCGGGCGAGATCGCGAGCCGTATCTTCCTGCGGCGGCTCACCACGACCTTTTCGTTGGTCGCAGTTTGATTGCGGACCGATACGTTCAAGTCGAGAAGCGTTCGGCGCAGATGGGTCTTGATCGTATTCGGTGAAATCCCGTACCGTGCCGATAGCTCGCTGCGGCTTTCTTCTTCCAGATATGCCAGCACGATCAGCTTCCGCCTTTCGGGGCTTAATTTCTTGAGCGCCGCCAGCGCAATCGGCCGCTTTCGCGCCATGTCGATTTCCTCGGCCGGATCCGGATCGTTCGAGGCAACCGAAAACATCTCGTCGTTCTGTTCGACGATTTCAGGCCGCTGTCGCCGCAACATGTCGATCGCCGTATTGCGAACGATGGTTGCCATCCACGAAATCGGCGAAGCCACCGCGGGATCGTAGGAAGCCGCACTCCGCCAGATCTTTATATAGGTTTCCTGCAGCGTATCGTCCGCGCCCGCGCCATTTCGCAGGATGTTCAGAGCCGTGCTGTAGAGCTTTCGGTTGGTGACGGCGTAAAGCTTGGCGAAGGCTGCACGATCGCCGGCTGCAATCCTGACGAGCAGGTCGCACAGAATTTGTTGCGCGACCGCATCCAGGCTTTGCTTGCCGGGGGTGTGCCGCATCGAATCTTCTCCTTCGAGTTGTGCCCCGGACCCCAATGTCGCGCAGGACAAGCTGTTTCCGAGTATTACAGGCAAATCCCCGCGAAAGTTTCAGCTGTGGATTTTTTAAATTTACACGGTCCCGGCAGCGAATTTGTCCAAAGCCGAAACTTTGCCAAGTTGATCCGTACTTCCGATACCGGTATATGAGTAAAGGAAACCTTCATTGAACAAGCTAATTTCTGAGCCGGTTGCGCATGCGTCAAGTACTGGACAGCGATCTCGAGGATTTTCTCGAGTTCGGCCGACCTCGAAGACATTCTCGAGCGGGTCGCCAGGGGGGATCGCGTGGCATTTCGCCAGCTTTACCTGTCGGCTGGCCCGAAATTATTCGGCATCTGCCGGCGGATGTTGCGGGATCGCGAGGCCGCGCAGGATGCGTTTCAGGACGTCATGGTCCGGATTTGGGAGAAATCTCATCTCTTCAACCGTACCAAAGGTGAAGCGATGGGCTGGATGTCCACGCTGGCGCGCAACGTTGTGTTCAACAGGCTCGCCGACACGCCCGCCGCGGTACTTTCGATGAGCCATGAGGATACCGCTGCGGTTGTCGAAGCCATTGCGACCCGCCGTGACCCCGGCCTCGCGTCGGACCTCGGCAGCTGTCTGCAAGAGCTCGAGCAAAAGTACCGGAGATGTGTTATTTTGGCGTATCATTATGGATTGAGTTACGAGGAACTTGCTGCTCATAAAGGCGTTCCTCTCGGGACGATTAAAACCTGGATTCATCGTGCGATCGGTCAGTTGCAGTTATGTCTAAGCCAGTAAATCCAGATGCGAATGGTCCGGCTGAGTACGCGCTCGGACTGATCCGTGGCGAGGAACGCCGCGAAATGGACGCTCAACTCGCGTCCGACGACGGCCTTCGATCGCAGGTCGAGCGCTGGCAGGGCGTATTTGCGCAGCTCGAAAGTGGCAAGGATGCCGAGGCGCCGCCCGCGGGGCTGTTCGAGAAAATCCTGAACCGAATCGACGCTGGCGGCCTCCAGTTGCCGGGCACCTTGACTCTCCGCGGCGCCACCGCGGACTGGATTGAATATTCACCCGGCATCACCTATCGCGTGCTGCACGTCGACGAGACGCTCAAGCGCCAGTCGCTACTGGTCAAGATGGAGCCCGGCGCGGTCTACAAGGCGCACGGCCACGACATCAATGAAGAATGTCTTGTCATCGAGGGCGACCTGCGATTTGGCGACCTACATCTGCATACCGGCGACTTCCATCTCGCCACGCCGGCGATGGTTCACCCGACCGGCCGCACCGAGCAGGGATGCTTGCTCCACGTCGTCGTGGGGCTCGATATCTGAGGTCTGGCGCACGATCCGGACCCGAGCCGTTTCAGGTCAGACTTAAATCCACACAATTTTCGAACACCGGTGAGCGGCGCAACGAGCCTCCTGACAGGAAGCTCAGGCCGAGGCGTTCAAATCCTGCTTTCGACATGGCCGTGTCGCGCGCCCACAGGCCGGCATCGAGATAGCGTTGCAGAGAGCGCGCGAGCAGCTCTCGGGGCATATCAGGAAAGAAGGAAGCGACGACGTCAGTGAGTTCCGTCCCGCTGTGGGAATAGAGCCATTTCTGCATTCTCGCCAGGGCGCGGGTCACAGCAAAAAATTCATCGCGGTATTCCCTGATTTTGCTCCGGCTCGCGATAAAGGACGTGTAAACGGTAGGCCCGCGCGAACTGGCGGCGTACAGGATGGTGCCGGCCAGGTCTATTTCAGCCTGCGACGCAAAGGGCTCGAAGGCTTGCATCACATCCAATTTTTTTCCGCGCAACGCCGCGTAATTACCCTGCATGGTTTGATCTGAAATTCTCTTGACGGTTGCCGGATCGATCCCGGCGTCGCGCAAGTCTTGCTGCAGGCACATCCAGGGTGTCGGCACCTCCGAGACGGTCGCGAAACGCAAGCGCGCGAGGTCCGCAAGCTTGAACGCTTCAAGTTTGAACCCCTCGGAGTTACCGATCAGAAAAAACGGGTCGCGGGATACAACCTCGCCAAAGCAGACCAGTGGACTTTGATCGTCCCGGTCATGCGCCGTCATCACGCGCATCGGACCGCCCCATGTCAGATCAATCGTGCCATCTATAATGTGAGCGATCGCGTCACCCGGCGCAGCGCTGGAGACCAGTTCGACATCAAGACCTTCGTTGGCGTAGAATCCAAGCGCGCCAATGGCGTAATAGGGCGCATAGAAGATCGCGCGAAAGTTCTCCATCAGTCTGATTTTCACGCCGGTCTCCAAAAATTTCCACCAGTTCAGGTTTATTCAAGAACCAGGCCGGAGGACCTGATCGGGCCGGCCCATTTGGTGATCTCGCTAGTGACGAACTGAAGGAGATAGGCCGATGATCTTCGCTCGTCACCGACGAGATCGATGCCGTTTTCCTTGAATCGCTTCCGCACCACCGGATCGTTCATGGCCGCAACGCTGGCGTCGTGCAGCCTCTGGACGATCAATGCGGGCGTGTCTTTTGGGAGAAAGAATGCGCTCCAGTTCGATGCCTCGAAATCGGTCAGTCCCTGCTCATGCGCCGACGCGAGATTCGGCAAGCTCGGCGAACGGCCGTGGCTCAAGATGGCAATTGGCTTGATGGCGCCGCTTTCGATGTGAGGAAGCGCGGTCGGCGTATCTATGCAGAGATAGTCGACACGCTGGGCTATCAGGTCCTGCATCGCCAGCGCGCCCCCGCGATACGGGACATGGGTCACGTCAATGCCGATGCGCGCGTTGATCAATGCACAGCCGAGATGGGTGGCCGAGCCTGCGCCTGCGGAGGCAAATTGCATCGTCTTCTGGTTTGCCTTCGCGTACGCCATGAACTCCTGCAAGTTGTTCGCAGGCAAGTCCTTGCGCGCGACCATCACCAGCGACAGCTCCGCAACCAGCACGACCGGCGCGAAATCGGCTGTCGCATTATAAAATGGCGTCTTGTACAGCGTTTGGCTGACGGCGTGGGTGCCGACATTGCCGAGCACAAATTGATATCCGTCGGGCGCGGATTTGGCGACCCGCACCGAGCCAATCATGCCGCCGGCTCCGCCGACGTTCTCGACAATCACCTGTTCATGCAGCGCCTCGCTCAAAGCCGATTGCAAAATGCGGGCAACCGTGTCCATCGGACCGCCGGTCGCGAACGGCACCACCATCGTCAGCGGCCGGCTCGGCCAGGTCTGGGCCTTGAGCGGTGTCGCGCAGACGGCAAGCAGGGCGATCAGGACAGAGCGAAGCATTGGCGAAGTATTCTTGGGCTCGTGAGGGGCAGGGTGGTGCCGTTTATGATTTGAATTGGTGCGGCTTTAGCCTGTTTCTTGCATTATTCTCTCGCATCAATTGGCGGAACAGACAAATAGAGTGGGGTTGACCGTGCGTTGGATGGGGGTCGTTTTCGCAGCCTGGGCCGTGTTGTTGTCCAATCCGGCGCAAGCCGAATACCCGGAGCGGCTAATTACGTTGATTGTCGCCGTGCCTCCGGGAGGGGCGGGCGATCTGGTCGCTCGGCAATTTACGAAACAGCTTTCCGAATTTCTGCATCAAAATGTCGTCATCGAAAACCGGAGTGGCGCGGCCGGCACGATTGCTGCTGCCGTCACCGCACGCGCGGCGGCGGATGGGTATACGCTGCTTCTCTCGTCGAGCGCGACCCATGGCACTGCGCCGGTCGTCTATGCCAACATCGCCTATGATCCATCCAGGGATTTCTCCCACATTGGCTTGATCGCGACCGCGCCGGCGATGCTCAGTGTGAATTCGGCGCTGCCAGTTCATTCGGTCGCTGATCTCGTCGCTTACGCCAAAGGCAAGCCGGGCGAGCTCAATTTCGGTTCTTCCGGCAACGGCAGCGGACCACAGCTGTGGGGCGAGATGTTCATGGCGGCATCCGGCGTGAAGCTGACCCACGTGCCGTATAAAGGATCTGCTCCCGCGGTGGTCGACCTGATGGCCGGCAGAATTCAGATGATGTTCGACGCCGCGGCAGCCCAACTCTCAGGGTTGCAAACCGGGCAATTGCGTCCGCTGGCCGTCATGAGTGCAGACCGCTCTGTTTTCTTCCCCGGCGTCCCGACGATGGCCGAGGCCGGCTATCCCGCTGTCACAGGGAATTTGTGGTACGGCCTTTCCGGGCCTGCGAAGCTGCCGCCGGACGTCGTGGCGCGGCTCGAAGGCGCCGTGCAAAAGATCGCGGCTATGCCCGATTTTCAGGAAGCGTTGAAGCAGATTGACATGCTTTCAACGCCGATGTCCGCGCAGGCCTATTCCCAGTTCATTCGGGACGAGAACGACAAGTACCGGAAAATTGCACGCGCGGCCGATATTTCAATCGAATAATACCGCTCACCCGGAATAAATTTTTCAGAACGGCGACATCGATTTTGAACCCGACGAAACACGCCGGAAACAAAGGTGTTGCTACCTTCGTCGCACAACGGGCGAGAGGGCTGGTTACCGAGGCCCGCTACAAGGCCCCAAAAAAGGCCCGCTAAAGGCCGGCGGACAGGTCGTTGCTGTTCTGAATTATTTTCCAGACGGGGAGATACGCCATGCGTTTGATTTCGATCGCCATCGGTTGCGCCGCGATGCTTCTGGGTGCGACCAGTTCGGCCAGCGCCCGTCCGTTCGACGCCCTTTGGGTCTTCGGAGACAGTACCGTCGATACCGGATGGTACAATTACCGTCCGAGCGGCGAGAGCCAGTTCGATCAGTATCTGTCGACCTACAATCTCGCGCGCCCGCGCCACGTTCCGGCGACATATGGAATCGGCAAGCCCACCTCCAGTCCCGGCCCGGTCTCGGTCGAGGTGCTGGCGGGTCTGATCGGCACAGAAGTGCTGCCTGCGGATACGCCGTTTCTGCTTGGCACATTTCCCGGTGCCGAATTGATCGCCCGTCTTCAGCTACCTCCCATCGGGTTCTTTAATTTTATCGGCACCAATTACGCAACCGGCGGCGCCCGCAACCACGATGTGAACACGCCCACCACCGGCCTGTTTCCGAACGCGGTACCGACGGAGACACAGATCAGCGACTACCTGCTTCAGCATGTGCCGGATGGCCAATCTCTATATCTCGTCAGCTCCGGCGGTAACGACGTCGCAGTTGCGCCGATCATGGCCGATCCCACGACTTACATCACCGGCGTTGCCGATTTGCTCGCGGCATCGATCGCGACGCTGCAGCAGCGCGGCGCGCGATTCATCATCGTGACCAATCTTCCCGAGAGCTTCGGTACGGCCCAGCAGCAGAGCCTCCGCCATCTCTACAACACCGAGCTGGAGAGCCAGCTCAACACGCTCGGCGTGCACTACGCCTTGGGTGACATGAACAGCCTTCGCCAAGAGATCGTCGCCAACCCCGCCGCGTTCGGCATCACGCACACGACGAATGACCTCGCCGATCGCGCCTGCACGACGCCGGACCCGAGCACCGGCATCACCTCGGCATGGGCCTATCTGTGTTCGCCGATCTCGCCGGTGTCCCAGCCGATCAGCGCGACCTTCGCCGAGCAGGCGCTGTTCTCCGACAACGAGCATTGGGCGACGGGCGGGCATCAGGCCCTCGGCACTTATTACTTCTGCCTCGCCGAAAGAACCTGGCCTCATCAGTTCTTCGGAGGCCGTATCCTCCCGCCCATCGTGGCGCTGCCACCGCCTTGCGGCGGCACGTCGATTGCGAGAATCCAATGATGAGGTAGCGCTCGTTCGCACCGTCGCGGCCAACGGCTAACTACAGCTACGATCTTGCAAGGCGTCCGGTTGGCCATCCGACGGCATCGAACGCTGCCCTTTGCCCTTCGCTTAAGACGGGAGACTGGGCTCTCGAAAAGCCGACCGCCGGTAGCCTTGACCGGCGGTCGAACGCCGACGTGATCAATCACCAGAACTCCGCACTCAGGCGGCTTGCTTTTCGGCAGGAGCCGCGTCAAAGCCGACCCGTGGGAAATGCAGATTCACACGGCCTACGGAGGGGTCCTCGTGCCGGATGATAATTTCGTCAGGCGCCCATGAGAGAATGCTTCCGCATACGGAGTTGCCATAGTCGTCGGGGGTTACGCTGACCCAGTCGCCCCGCCGGAAGCCAACATTCTGCGCCTCTGCCGACCATTCGTCTGGCTCACTCGGTTCGCTGGCTTTCGCAACTTCGATCGCCTGGTCGGGCGTCATCTCGGAGAATTTGCCGTGCCCAATGGCTGCAACTCTCTTGTACCAGGGGTCGATCACGGTTGCGAAGGCGATCAGCTCATTTACCTCGTTGCCGCCATTCTGCCGTGCAAACCAAATCGGATGATAGGCTGACAGGTCGGCCGCGGATGGATCTGTTCCGAATATGAACTTGCGACCGTCGGCCAGAGCCTCAGCGAGCCATGCGATGTGAGCGTTGACCCTTTGCAGGTACATCGCTCGCTTGGAACGCAACGCCTCGGGATCCAGGTTGACCCGAAAGAGCGGACGCCGCTCCTCGATAAGTTCCTGGGGGAGTCCAGGCATGTTGCCGATCGTGAGACAGACGGCGTTCATGAAGGAGCCCTTTTCGATCCACCAGCCAAGAGCTTTCGCAAGCCCTTCTTGACCTTTCGGATAGAGCGAGCCCGAACTGCCGAGTTTTTCGATGGTTCGAAGAATGTGCAGCGTATCGCAGTAGAACTCTGCCCCGATCTGAAGGATGGGAGTTCGCCGATAACCTCCCGTCATCGGGGTGAGCTTGGGGCGCGGTGTCCATACCGGAATTTCGACGGAGTTCCAGCTCACGCCCTTGAGACCCAAGGCGAGGCGTATCTTTTCGGAATAAGGCGAAAGTGGATAGTGATGCAGGATAACCTGTGACATGTGTTTCCCTCCTTCTGTTATTAGTTGCAATCGGACTACCTTCAGTCGCTAGCGGCCCTCCGACGCGCCGATGGGCTGGCGTTACTATTTCTTCGGCGCCTGCATGTCGAAGCCGAGGAATTCGAACGGCGTATCGCCATTGACCCAGCCGTGCCACGTATGCGGCTGGAACAGAATGACGTCATCGGGCTTGTAGGTGATATCGCCGTACTTTTTGCCATCCTTGTCGTTCAGGGTCATCTTGCCGGTGCCGCTGATGACGTAAAGAACGTAGGTCTGTTCCGCTGGTCCCTCGTGAAGCGCGATCACGCCGTTGGCGTCGACGTGCCCGCGCATCACATTGATGCCTTTGCCGATATCAATGCTGTCAGGTGACACTTGATAGAGTGCCCCATAGTTGAACCCCTTGTTCGGTATGCCGCCAATGTCCGGTATCGGCGCGAGCTTTCCGGGCTCCTTCTTGACCGCAATCGCTTTGCCGCTGGGATCGACTTCAATGCTCGTCAGATCGCTGGCAAGCGCCGGAGCAGCAATTGCGAGTGCCACCACCGCACCCAACCCATGGATTTGGCCACGCATTCTTCCCTCCCCCTGTCGCTATATTTTCCTTTGAATGATCGATCGAGTGTCGTTCCGGGCCGCTGCCGAAGCAGCGCCCCGCCGTTGGGTGATATCGGCAGGTCTTCTGCCTAGCCGCCGGTTCGCGCGTCGAGGAAAAGCTGCGTGAACGGCTTTGCCAGAACGGGCTCCAGCTTCGGCACGATGGCCTTGATATCCGGAGTGACCATGTGGCCTTCGAGGGCAGCCTTGTCGGTCCAGCGCTCGAAGGTCAGAAAACGTCCGGGCTCGCCGATCACTTCCAAGAGCGTATAGCCAAGGCAACCTGGCTCCTTGGCGGCCTTCTCGGCGAAGGGAACCATGAGCGCGCGGAGTTCATCCGCCTTGTCCTTCTTCGATACGATTTCAGCGATCACGAAGTAGCCGCTCTGTCCGGCTGCGATGGCAGATGAAGCAGCAAGAACGGCAGCCGCCACGCCGCCCATGGCGGCGGCACCAACGAACGTACGTCGATCCATATCAGTCATGATGATTTCTCTCCCTTGAGTTTGTTTTTTGTGATGACAGCGCCCGGCCTGAAGGCGGGTCGGTCATGCCTTCTCAACTTGTTGACAATTACAGAAGGCAATATTAAATCGCACACGATATAATAAGAGTCAATTAGATGCGATACAAAGTGAGAACAGCGATCATGCACCATCCGGCTTATGGAAGTGATTTCCCGGCGGTTTTTGTGCGCAACTCGCACGGACCGGACAGCCGACGGCAAGATTCGGCTCAACTCATGGTAAGCCGTGGTGTTTTCGTACAGGGCTGCGGTGGTCCGCAGCTATCGGGGAAATCGGTGAGATGCGACGCGAAGTAAAAAGAAAAAGCCTGAGCGCCCAAAGCCCCATTGCGCCGGTGGACATGCCGGGGCTCGACGGCCATCTTTGCTTCGCGCTCTATGCCGCGAGCAATCACATGACGCGTTTGTTTGTGCCGTTCCTTAAAAAGCTCGGCGTGACCTACCCCCAATATCTGGTTCTCGTGGTGCTTTGGGAGCGCGGTCCGCAAGGCGTAGGAGATCTCGCGTCACTGCTACGAATGGATTTTGGCACGCTTTCGCCGATGCTTAAACGGCTTGAGACGAAGGGACTCGTTACCCGGCGAAGGCAGGCCACCGATGAGCGTCGCGTGCTCGTCGATCTGACACCGAAGGGGATTTCGCTTCGCAAGCGGACCGAGCAGATGCTGGGCGAGTTTTACTGCTTTCTAAACGTGCCCTTGGCCGAACTCTTCGACCTGAAGGACCGGCTTCGTCATTTCGTAAGCTCAGCGGGACCCAAAGAAACAAGGCCGGTTCTCGTTAAATCAGCAGAGTGAGCTTATCCTCTCTGGAAACGAAAAGGACTGATTTGCCCGGCGACGCATACGGTATGTTGGCGTTCCGGGCGAGCCGGTTTGAGCTCGTACTAAAAGATTTTTGCCGACGGGTTCAAGCCTTACGCCCGATGGCTTCGACAGGCTCTCGACAACGACCTATCCCGATGTGATGCGTCAAATCGCGAAGTCAGTCGCTTTGTCGCGCCGCTCAGGAGACCTTCTCGTGATCCGAGAGCCGGCCTTTGCCGGCCGCGCGCCGCGGACGCTTCGCGCCGCGGATGTTTTCGCGAGAGGCAAGCCTTCGCTCCTGAATCGGCGGTGAGGCGACAACGGGGCAAAGCAGTGCCGGGATCTCGTCGGCCGGTACGGGCTTGCTGAACAGATAGCCCTGGATTTCGTCACACGCGTGCGCTCGCAGGAACGTGTCCTGCTCGCTCGTCTCGACACCCTCGGCAACCACGGTCAAGCCGAGCGCTTTTCCCATATTGATGATGGCGGTGGCAATGGCGCGGTCTTCGAGGTTGTCAGCGAGGTCTCTAACAAAGGAGCGGTCGATCTTGATCGTATCGATCGGAAACCGCTTCATCACGGACATCGATGAATAGCCGGTACCGAAGTCATCGATGGCAAGCCGGATGCCCCGGCTCTGGATTTCATCGAGAAGTTTGATCGCCCGGTCGATATTCTGCATCACCATGCTCTCGGTAATCTCGAGCTGGAGCAGGTGCGGCGGCAGGGCGGTGTCCTTTAGAACATCGTCGATATCCTGAAGCAGGTGATCGTCCTGGAACTGGCGCGGCGACAGATTGACGGCCATGGAAATCTCGGGAAGTCCTGCGCGTTGCCAGGCCATGTTCTGCGCACATGCGGTCTTGAGAACCCAGCGGCCGATCGGAATGATCAGCCCGGTTTCCTCGGCCAGCGGGATGAATTTCATGGGTGCAAGGTTGCCGAGATCGGGATGCGTCCAGCGCAGAAGCGCTTCCACGCCGTTGATCTTTCCCGTCGCGATGTCGAGCTTCGGTTGATAATGCAGCGAGAACTGATTGAGTTCGAGGGCATGACGCATGCTGGTTTCCAGCATCAACCGTTCGATCGACTGGGTCTTGATCTGGGTCGAGAAGAAACGGAAATCGTTTTTACCTTCTTCCTTGGCAAGATACATCGCCATGTCGGCATTCTTGGTCAGGGTGTGCCCGTCGCCGCCATTTTCCGGAAATATAGCGATGCCGATGCTGCCGGTGGTGCGGCACTCGTGCCCCGCGAGCGTCACCGCGGGCATCAGGCTTGTGAGAATTTTCCTTGCGATCAGGGTAATCTGATCGCGATCGGCGTTGTTGTTGAGGATGACAACGAATTCGTCGCCGCCAAGGCGGGCCACCACGTCGCTCTCGCGCACGCAATCGCGAAGCCTGTTGGCGACTTCGACGAGGAGCTTGTCGCCGGCGGCATGCCCCAGCGAATCGTTGATGACCTTGAAGCGGTCGAGATCGATGAACAGCACGGCGCATTTCTCTCTGTTTCGCCGCGCGATCTTGATCGACTGCTCCAGAAGTCCGTTGAACATCGCCCGGTTCGGCAGGCCCGTCAGGCCGTCGTGCGTGGCAAGATACTGGATCTGCTGATCCGCCTTTATCTTCTCGTCGCCGCGATCGAAGCCCTCGAGCGCGAACGATACGTTTTCCGCCAGCCGCTTGAGCAGTTCGACAAGGTCGGGCGTAAATGTTCCGCATTCGCTGGACAGAAACAGAAATACCCCGACCGGTTTGCCGGCGATCATTAGCGGCAATCCGGCGCCCGATTTTGTTCCAGTCGTGCTGCCGTGCCAGTGGCTGGTACGCTCATCGGCCTGAAAGTCGTTGCTGACCGCAGGTCGGCCGGTGCGGAAAGCGGTACCCGACAGGCCTCGGCCCTCGGGGCGGTGCGCCGAGATCGAGAATTTCAACGTCCTGATGTAGTCCGCTGTCGGGCCGGTTGTCGCCACCGTCTTGAGGAGATCGCTGTCGCTCTGCACGAGAGCGATGGTTGTGGACGTAAACTTGGCGCCATCGACCACAGCCTCGCAAACCAGCTGAAGCAATTCGTCCCGGCTTTTCGCTCGCATGATCGCTTCGTTGGTGGCGCTGAGCGCTGCCAGCATGCGAGTGATACGTTCCTTTTGCTGCTCGCGTTCGAACATTTCGAGGCCAAAGGACACGTTCTCCGCGATATCGCTCATTAACTGGGTGATTCCGGTATCTTCCTGTCCTGATGTGCGTCCGAAGAAGAAATAGAGGATTCCGACAGACTTGCCGTTTTTGATGAGCGGAACCGCCGCGCAGCCGTGAGGCGGAGCGTCATGCGACACCCAACGCTGCGTCCGCGGATCAGCCCTCGTATCGTAGGTGATGACAAGCTTTTGCTCATGGAATGCAGGGCCGTGCAATCCGCCGCTGTTTGGATCCGCCGGATCGAGCGAGAGGCGCATTATCTTGATGTGGTGCATCAATTCTCCCGACGCCGCGGCGAATTTCAGCATCAGAGAATCCGGCTCCTGGATGAATATCGCGGCCGCGCCGAGCGAGCGCCCTCCCTTGGTCACGGAATCGCAAACGCTCTGAAACATCTCCTCGACATTATCGACGTCCTGAAGATCATGCTGTCGCACCTGGAAGCGCGACTCGCCGACGAAGAGGCGCGGGTGCTGCTGTGTGAAGTGCCGTTCGTCGGCGGCGAGGCGCTCGGCTGGCCGATCGTGGACGCATCGAGAGCCGCGGCGACTGCCTCGTCGTCAACGACTACGGACCTACCGAGACCATCGTTGGCGCGCTCGTGAACCCGGTCGACCGGAACGCTCGAAGACGGCGCGACGGCGCCGATCGGCCGGCGCTGGCCGGCGACGAGGCGTTCGTGCTCGATACCCGCGGCCGCCTGGCGCCGGTCGGCGCCGTCGGGGGAGTTGGCCATCGGCGGGGCCGGCCTCGCGAAGGGGTACTGGGCCGACGACGCTCGCACCGCCGAGCGCTTCGTCGCACATCCTTACCGGCCAGGCCGTCGGGTGGACCTGATGGGCGACCTGGCTCGGCACACAGTGACGGCACGATCTCGTTCCTGGCCGGCGCGACGGCCAGGCGAAGATCCGCGGTTTTCGCATCCAGCGCGGTGAGATCGAGGTGGCGCTGCTGTCTCATCCGGGCGTGCAACGGGCCGCCGTCGTCGTGCGGATCGCTGTCGGCCCCGACCTGCAGCTTGTCGGCTACGCGGTTCCCAGGTCAACCCGCGGCCGACCGAGACCCAGCTGCGACATCATCTCGGCCAGCGGCTGCTGGCGTTGATGGTGCCGCCCGGCTGGTCCACCTCGACTCGTTCCCGCCGCGGCCCGGCGGGCAGCCGACCAGGCGGCGTTGCTGCCACCGGCGGCTGCGGGCATCACGACCGGGAGCGGCCGGCCGGCCCGACTGAGCAGACCATCGCCGCGATCTTCGCCGAGGTCCGGTCCGACGACCTGGCCCGCCAGCCCGCGAACGGTCGGCGTCTCGAACAGGGCGTACACCGGCAACTGGACGTCGAGGGCCGCCCCATTCGACACCACGATGCGGGTGGCGAGCAGCGAGTGACCCCCGAGCTCGAAGAAGTCGTCGGTCACTCCGACGTCGTCGAGACCGAGCACCTCGGCGAAGATCGCGGCGATGGTCTGCTCGGTCGGGCCGGCCGGCCGCTCCCGGTCGTGACTGCCGCAGCCGCCGGTGGTGGCAGCGCCGCCTCGTCGAGCTTGCCGCCGGGCCGCAGCGGGAACGAGTCGAGGTGCACCAGCCGGGCGGGCACCATGAACGCCGGCAGCCGCTCGACGAGATGGTGTCGCAGCTCGGTCTCGGTCGGCCGCGGGTTGACCTGGGAAACCACGTAGCCGACCAGCTGCCGGTCGGGGCCGACATCGGTACGCACGACGACGGCGGCCCGCTGCACGCCCGGATGCGACAGCAGCGCCGCCTCGATCTCACCGCGCTCGATGCGAAAACCGCGGATCTTGACCTGGCCGTCGCGCCGGCCGAGGAACGAGATCGTGCCGTCGCTGTGCTGCCGAGCCAGGTCGCCCGTCAGGTACACCCGACGGCCTGGCCGGTACGGGTGTGCGACGAATCGCTGGCGGTGCGGGCGTCGTCGGCCCAGTACCCCCTCGCGAGGCCGGCCCCGCCGATGGCCAGTTCCCCGACGGCGCCGACCGGCGCCAGGCGGCCGCGGGTATCGAGCACGAACGCCTCGTCGCCGGCCAGCGCACGGCCGATCGGCACCGTCGCGCCGTCCCTGCGGGCGTTCCGGTCGACCGGGTTCACGAGCGCGCCGACGGTGGTCTCGGTGGGTCCGTAGTGGTTGACGACGAGGCAGTCGCCGCGCTCTCGATGCGTTCCACGAGCGGCCAGCCGAGCGCCTCGCCGCCGACGAACAGCACTTCGCGCGGCAGCACCCGCGCCTGTTCGTCGGCGAGTAGCGCTTCCAGGTGCGACGGCGTGATCTTCAGGACGTCGATAATGTCGAGGAGATGTTTCAGAGCGTTTGCGATTTCGTGACCAAGGGAGGGCGTTCGCTCGGCGCGGCCGCGATATTGATCCAGGAGCCGGATTCGCAGACGCCTCCCACTCGCTGCGCGCTGGAGAAATTTGAATGCACCACATCAAGATAATGCGCCTCTGCTCTATCTGGCGGATCCAAACAGCGGCGGATTGCACGGCCCTGCATTCCATGAGCAAAAGCTTGTCATCACCTACGATACGAGGGCTGATCCGCGGACGCAGCGTTGGGTGTCGCATGACGCTCCGCCTCACGGCTGCGCGGCGGTTCCGCTGATCAAAAACGGCAACTCTGTTGGATCCTTGATTTCTTTCTTCGGACGCACATCAGGACAGGAAGATACCGGAATCACCCAGTTAATGAGCGATATCGCGGAGAACGTGTCCTTTGGCCTCGAAATGTTCGAACGCGAGCAGCAAAAGGAACGTATCACCCGCATGCTGGCAGCGCTCAGCGCCACCAACGAAGCGATCATGCGAGCGAAAAGCCGGGACGAATTGCTTCAGCTGGTTTGCGAGGCTGTGGTCGATGGCGCCAAGTTTACGTCCACAACCATCGCTCTCGTGCAGAGCGACAGCGAACTCCCCAAGATGGTGGCGACAACCGGCCCGACAGCGGACTACATCAGGACGTTGAAATTCTCGATCTCGGCGCACCGCCCCGAGGGCCGAGGCCTGTCGGGTACCGCTTTCCGCACCGGCCGACCTGCGGTCAGCAACGAGTTTCAGGCCGATGAGCGTACCAGCCACTGGCACGGCAGCACGACTGGAACAAAATCGGGCGCCGGATTGCCGCTAATGATCGCCGGCAAACCGGTCGGGCAATTCCGTTTCTGTCCAGCGAATGCGGAACATTTACGCCCGACCTTGTCGAACTGCTCAAGCGGCTGGCGGAAAACGTATCGTTCGCGCTCGAGGGCTTCGATCGCGGCGACGAGAAGATAAAGGCGGATCAGCAGATCCAGTATCTTGCCACGCACGACGGCCTGACGGGCCTGCCGAACCGGGCAATGTC
>CAVVZW010000179.1:0-13011 GCA_963752265.1 uncultured Alphaproteobacteria bacterium | reverse complement strand
CGCGACACTCGGCGGCGCCAAGGTCACGGTCAACATCGCAAGGCTCATGGTGAAAAGGCTGCACCACACGGGCTCGACGCTGCGGCCCCGTAGTAATGCGGACAAAGCGGCCATGGTCGCCGCGATCGAGGCCAAGGTGATGCCGCTGTTACGTGACGGTCGCATCAAGCCCTTGATGGACAGCACTTTCCCGCTGGAAAAGGCGGCTGAGGCGCACCGGCGCATGGAAACCAGCGATCATATTGGCAAAATTGTGTTGGCGCTCTAACGCTCGCAAGCGATCAATGGGTGGGAAACCCTTTGATTTCCTTCGCATTCGTGTCATCTATCCGACATGCCGGGCGGCGGTTGACGCCCGCGATGTGTGTTGACCGCGGAGAACCAACATTGCGCCTGATCAGGTGCCTTGCGCTACTCGCGTTGGGCCTCATGATTTTTGCGGCCACGCCCGCGATGGCTGTTGACGCTGTCAGCGTTCGCGGTGACGTGTCTGCGATCGACCTGACTGCCGTGCTGGAGCATCAGCACAGCGACACGGATCGCATCCAGGTTTCCACGGCGCAAGGCCCCGACGGTATCGTCCGCCGCATCGAAGTCCGCGCCCGCGAAGGCGGCCAGTACTGGGTGGTGTTCGCGCTCGCCAACAACACCGACGACCAGCTCGATCGTCTCATCGTGGCGCCTCACTACCGCATCGTGTCGTCGGGTTTGATCTGGCCCGACCTCGGGCTGTCGCGTATCGCAACCATCACGCCCTCGACCGGCGACCGGCCCGAACGGCAGGACAGCGCCACCGCCGACATTTTCCGCATCACGCTCGATCCGGGCGCCGTCATCACCTTTGTCGCGGAGCTGCGCACCGATAAACTGCCTCAGCTCTATCTGTGGGAGCCCGACGCCTACAAGGACAAGGTCAACTCCTTCACGCTGTACCAAGGCATCGTGATCGGCATCTCCGGATTGCTGGCGCTGGTGCTGACCATCCTTTTCGTGGTCAAGGGCTCGATCATGTTCCCGGCCGCAGCCGCGCTCGCCTGGGCCGTGCTGGTCTATATCGGCGTCGACTTCGGCTTCTGGGGCAAGGTGCTCGACATGTCGAATAACGCCGAGCGTGTCTGGCGCGCCGGTGGCGAGGCGATCCTGGCGGCCACGCTTCTGGTGTTCCTGTTTGCCTATCTCAATCTTTCGCGCTGGCATGTGCGCTACTCCCACATCACCGTCGGCTGGCTGGTGTTTCTGGGCTCGCTGGTCGCGCTCGCTTTGTTCGATCCCGCGGTCGCCTCCGGCATCGCGCGCATGTCGCTGGTGATGATCGCCTTCGTCGGCTTTGCGCTGATCGTCTATCTATCAACGCACGGCTTCGATCGCGCGGTGCTTTTGATTCCGACCTGGTTCCTGCTGGTCGTCTGGGTGATTGCCGCCGGCATGACGGTCGCAGGCAGCGTCACCAACGACATTGTCGGCCCCGCTCTGCTCGGTGGCCTCGTCCTGATCGTGATGCTGATCGGCTTCACCGTGATGCAGCACGCGTTTGCCGGCGGCGGCGCCTCTAGCGGCATCGTGTCCGACGTCGAGCGGCGCGCGCTGGCGCTCGCTGGATCCGGCGACCTGATCTGGGATTGGGACGTCTCGGCCGACAAGGTCTTCACCAGCCCCGAGACCGAATCGCTACTCGGCCTCAAGCGCGGCACGCTGGAAGGTCCGGCCGCCAAATGGCTCGAGGTGCTGCATCCGCTCGACCAGGATCGCTTCCGTGCGGCGCTCGACAGTGTTCTCGACCAGCGCCGCGGGCGGCTGGTGCAGGATTTCCGACTGCGCACGCCGGATGGACATTTCATGTGGTTCGCGCTGAAAGCCCGGCCCGTCGTCGGCTCCGATGGCGAGGTCTCCCGCGTGATCGGCACGCTGACCGATGTCACCGAGGCCAAGAATGCCGAGGAGCGCATGCTCCATGATTTGGTTCACGACAATCTCACCGGGCTTCCGAACCGCAAATTGTTCATGGACCGGTTGAACGCCGTGGCGAACTTCGCCAAAAGCATGCCCAACCTGCGGCCGACACTGATGGTGATCGATCTCGACCGCTTCAAGCAGGTGAACGATTCCGTTGGCATTGCGGTCGGCGATTCCATCCTGCTGACACTGGCGCGCCGTCTGACCCGCATCCTCAAGCCGCAGGATACGCTGGCGCGGCTCGCCGGCGACCAGTTCGGCCTGATCCTGATGTCGGAACAGGACCCCGCGCGCATCACCGCGTTCGCGGAAACGATCCGCAAGACCATCCGCGCCCCGATCGCCTTCAACGACCGCGAGATTTTCCTGACCGCCTCCATCGGACTCGCGCTTTCCGATCCGCAAGTGCAACTCACCGACGAAATCATCAAGGACGCCGAGCTTGCGATGTACCATTCCAAGCGCATCGGCGGCGATCGCATCGACGTCTACAAGCCAGCGATGCGCGCGCGAAAGACCGACCGGCTGACGCTGGAGAGTGAGTTGCGCCGCGCGATCGAGCGCGAAGAGATCACGATCCTCTATCAACCGATCGTGCGGCTGGAAGATCGCTCGATCGCCGGGTTCGAGGCGCTCGCGCGCTGGGACCATCCCAAGCTCGGGCGGATGTCGCCGGTCGAATTTATCTCGATCGCCGAGGAAATCGGACTCATCGTCGACCTCGGAACTTTCGTGCTCGATCAGACAGCCAGACAATTGGCCATCTGGCAGCGCGCGATGCGCTCGCGCGAGCCGATCTTTGCCAGCGTCAACGTCTCCTCGCGGCAATTGTTGAGGCACGATCTGATCCACGACATCCGTACCGTGCTGTCGCGCTCCTCGGTGGCGCGCGGCACGCTCAAGCTCGAACTCACGGAATCGCTGGTGATGGAAAATCCGGAACACGCAGCCCAGATGCTGACGCGTATCCGCGAACTCGGCACGGGCCTGTCGCTGGATGATTTCGGCACCGGCTATTCGTCGCTGGCTTACCTGCAGCGCTTCCCGTTCGACACCATCAAGATCGACCAGTCCTTTGTGCGGACCACGAGCCGCGGCACACGCCCGGTCATCCTCAAGTCGATTATCGCGTTGGCCCACGACCTCGGCATGGATGTGGTCGCCGAGGGCGCCGAGACCGATTCCGACGCGGTCGAGCTTTATCAACTCGGCTGCGAATATGCGCAGGGCTTTGCATTCGGCGAGCCGATGGACGCCGACGCCGCGATGCGTCTTTTGACCGAAGTCAAACTCGAGGCCGCGACCTGACTGGATGAAATTGTCGTCCAGGCCGTAGCCGTTCGAAGAACGGCGTCGCTTTCGCTCGCCTATGAGCCGAGACCATACGCCGCGGCCCATCCGTCACACGCTGGCGCCAATTGCCTTCGCAACAATAATGCCCTGTGGTTATGGGTCCCGGCGTACGCCGGGACGACGGTTAGCGATCTTCGTAAACCGGACGTTTTTGCCGTCCGGCAGCCTGGTCGCGAGATAACCGGCCTCGATGCAGGCTTCGCGCTGCGGCATCTTTTCCTGCGGGCTGCGCAAGGTCTCCCACCACGACGCGCGGTGCGCCGCGCGCGGCAGCGCCGCATCGAGGATATCCTCGATCTGCTCGAAGCTCAGGACGAATTCCGCCTGCTTATGTTGTTTTAGATAATCACGCAGCGCGTCGTATTGGGTCACGGCAACCTCGGCAGGAAAAATTCAGCACGGACTTGTGAGTCGGCCCGGAAACGAAACGTTAACTCATTAAGGCAGGCAGGGAACCCATTTAAGCCGACGGCAACCATTCCGGGCGCATCCCATTCGTTCGGAGCGATGCAATGGCATTTGGACGGCGCAAGGATACGGCCAGCCGGCCCTGGAGGCTATCGGCAAAGTTGCTGATCGCCTCTTCCATTGTCACGGTGCTGGGCTTCTCGGCGATCTGCGTCAACGTCATGCTCGACATGCGCCACAGCGAAGAGGAGCTGGCGCGCCAGACGCTCGAAAATCTCGCCTCCGGCATCGACGCCGATATCAGCCGTAACGTCGAACTGTACGATCTTTCGCTGCGTTCGGTCGCCACCAATATGGTGGCGCCGGAAATCAGCGAACTCGGCAAACCGTTGCGGCAACTGATCCTGTTCGACCATGCCGCGACTGCCAAGCATTTCGGCGCGATCCAGGTATTCGACGCCACCGGCAAGCTGATCGCCGATGCCTCGTCACTCGATCCGCTGCCGGAGGACCACAGCGGCGATGAATATTTCCAGGTTCATCGTGATCAAGTGGATGCCGGCCTGTTCATCAGCCGCCCGATGCTGCATCACGGCGCCTATGCCATCGTGCTCAGCCGCCGCATCTCCGGCGAAGACGGCAGCTTCCTCGGCGTGGTCGCCGGCTCGATCCGCTTTTCCTATTTCCACGATCTGTTCGGCCGGCTGCGCCTTGACCCGGACGACGTCATTACGGTGCTCCGGCGCGACGGCACCGTAATCATGCGCACACCCTTCGACCTTGAGATGATCGGCAAGTACCTCGGCAATCTGCCCGGCGTGAAGCGCGCTCTGTCGGAGCCGAGCGGCTGGTATACGGGCTTGAAAACGCCGGATCATGCGCAACGGCTCTATGTCTGGCGCGACGGCACACGGCCGCTGGTCGTGATGATCGGCAAGCCGTGGGACAACATCTACCGACTCTGGCGTATCGAGGCGACCCGGATCGGCGCAATCACGGCCGCGTTGGCCGTTTTCGTGCTTGGCGTCTCGCTGTTTCTGGGGCGCGAAATCACCCGCCGCGCGGAAGCCGAAGAGAAACTCGAGGAACTGGCAACCACCGACGCCCTCACCGGCTTGCGCAACCGCCGCAAGTTCGATGCCTCCATCGAGGCCGAATGGCGGCGCGCCGTGCGGCAGAAACGGCCGTTGGCGCTCTTGATGATCGACGCCGACCACTTCAAGACTTTCAATGACACCTTCGGGCATCAGGCCGGCGACGAGGTCCTGATCGGAATCGCGATCTGTATTTCGGATTCGGTGAAGCGAGCCGGCGACTGCGCCGCGCGCTACGGCGGCGAGGAATTCGCCGTGCTCTTGCCGGATCTGTCAGTGGCGCAAGCATTCGCCGTGGCCGAAACGATCCGGCTGAAGGTCGAGCAATGGTGTGGCGAAATGGCGATCACCACCGTCAGCATCGGCCTTGCGAGCGTGATACCGGACGCCAACTCCGAATGGACCACGATGGTCCATGCAGCCGACAGGGCGCTCTACGCCGCTAAGGCCAACGGCCGCAATTGCACCGTGCTTGCCGATAACCCGAAACTGTCGCTGGCTGCCTAAGCGACTGTCCCGGTCGTCACTTCCCCAAATACTTCTTCATCTCCGCGCGCAGACCGTCGCGCAATTCGGCTCGCGCCAGGCCAAAGGCGATATTGGCGCGCAGAAATCCGGCCTTTGAGCCGCAGTCATGCCGCTCGCCAGCGAATTCGACGCCATAGAATTTCTGGGTTTTCGCCAAGCCTATCATCGCATCGGTAAGCTGGATCTCACCGCCGGCGCCGCGCTCCTGGGTCTGAAGGATCTTGAATATCTCCGGCTGAAGGATATAGCGCCCGGTGATCGAGAGGTTCGATGGCGCGGTGCCTTTCGGCGGCTTTTCGACCATGCCATCCACCTCGAACACCTTGCCGTGGCGCTTGCCGACACCGCAAATGCCGTATTGATGGGTGAGTTCGTCGGGGACCGGCTCCACCGCAATCAGATTGGACTTCTCTCCCAACGTGCTTGCTGCCTCGATCATCTGCGCCAGACATCCGGGCGTATGCAGCACCAATTCATCGGGCAATACCACGGCGAAAGGCTCGTCGCCGACAATGTCCCGCGCGCACCATACGGCGTGGCCTAAGCCCAGCGGCGCCTGCTGGCGCGTAAAGCTCATGGCGCCGGCCGCTGGCTGGTCACGGGCCAGAATGTCCATCTCGGCCTTCTTGCCGCGCGCGGCCAACGTGGCGTCGAGCTCGTACATGCGGTCGAAATGATCCTCGATCACACCCTTGTTGCGGCCGGTGACAAAGATGAAATGCTCGATGCCGGCTTCCTTGGCTTCGTCGACCACGTACTGGATCAACGGCTTGTCGACGATGGTGAGCATCTCCTTCGGCATCGCCTTGGTGGCGGGCAACACGCGGGTGCCAAGACCGGCGACCGGGAAGACGGCTTTGCGGATTTTCATGGGGTGGCACTGCCTTGCAGAAGATCGATTGGAAAACGATATTTGGTAGCGGGTTTGCGACCCGGAACAAAGGCCCATTGGAGCCGCAGTTCCAACAGGCTCGCTCTTTTTTGGCAAATCCCTAACGGCAAAAGGCTGGCTTTGTTAAGCTATTGGAAACTCTGGAGAGGCTTCCTGAAGGTGGGTCTACAATTGGACGTGGGATATGACGCGGCGAATGAAGCAGCCAAATAGATGGAGCGGCGCAGCGGTGCTCGCGGCGGCGCTTTTGTGGTCGGCCGCGGCGCCTGCCCAGTCGGCCAGTGGCCCACTCGACTTTCTCGGCAACATCTTCAGCAGTAAGAAAGCAGATCAGACCGGCTCAACCCCTCCGGCTCAGCCGGCTTCGACCGGCGGTCCGCAACCGTGGAGTGGCGAGGATGGCGCTTCCGGCCATCCCTTGATGACAGCGAGCGCAATCCGCGAGGCGGCAGCGAATTTCGACAGTTGTGTCGCAGGCATGTGGCCGGATGCCGCACGGCGCAACATTTCCCAGGAAAGCTTTCAGCGCTTCACCGCCGGCCTCACGCCGGATCTGCGCATCATGGACCTGCTCGATTCGCAGCCGGAATTCACCAAGTCGATCTGGGATTATCTCGACATCCTCGTGAACGACAACCGCCTGGCCAAGGGCCGCGAGATCCTCGCCAAGTACAAGCCGCAATTTGACGCGACCGAGAAAGCTTACGGCGTCGACCGCTACATCATCGCGGCGATCTGGGGCATCGAATCCAACTATTCGACACAGATGGGCGATCGCAACGTTCTGCAGTCGACCGCAACCCTCGCCTGCATCGGACGCCGGCAGAAATATTTCCACGACGAATTTCTCTCCGCGTTGGAAATCCTCCACCACGGCGATCTCAGTCCTGAACAGATGCGTGGCTCGTGGGCGGGCGCCTTCGGGCCCACGCAGTTCATGCCGACCGCGTTCAAGCGTTATGCGGTCGACGCCGATGGCGACGGCCGCCGCAATGTCGTCGATGACCCCGCTGATCTGATTGCCTCGACTGCCAACAACCTGAAAAAGGACGGCTGGCAGACCGGACAGAGCTGGGGTTACGAGGTCGTGGTGCCGAAGGACTTCAACTACATGCTGGCCGACCGCGCCAAGGTGATGGCGTTTGGGCAGTGGGAGCATATGGGCCTCAAGCGCGCCAATGGCCAGCCGTTTCCGGCGACGAGCGAAAAAGCCTATCTGCTGGCGCCGGCAGGCGCCGAAGGGCCCGGCTTTCTCATGCTGCAGAATTTCCGCGTGATCATGAAATACAATCCCGCGGAGGCCTATGCGCTCGCGATCGGCCATTTCGCGGACCGCTTGCGCGGTGGACCGGCGTTCGTGCAGGCTTGGCCGCGGCAGGAACGCGAATTGTCGCGCACGGAGCGGCTGGAACTGCAACAACTGCTGGTGCAACGGGGATTTTATCGTGGCACGCCCGACGGTCAGTTCGGCGGCGAGACCCGGGAGGCGCTGCGCAGCTTTCAGGCCTCGGTCGGGGCGCCTGCGGACGGTTTTGCCTCTTCCGAAATGCTCGACCGGCTCCGCGGGCACTGATTCGGCCCGTGGTTGACCGTTTCGCGGGGCCTTTTCCGGTTCCAAGCCGGTCCGGAATCGCACTCTACGAGCTTGCCTTTGACCGTTAACGGTAGCATGTGATGGGATCACCCGGTGAGGCGTAAATCCTGCCTGTTTGCGGCCCGATTTTGTTAGTATCGCTGACTACCCGATCCGTGGCGACCTGACCGAATGCCAGAGAAAAGATCCTTTTTGAGGCTGTTCACCGAAGCCGGTCCGATGACCGCGCTGGCGGTTGTCCTCGTGTTGCTCGTCGCCATTACGGCACCGGCTTCCGCCCAGTTTTTCAATTTCGGCGGTCCGCCGCGGCCTCAGCCTCAGCAGATCCCGCAGCAGCGGGGACCGGGCGGCTGGTTCGGCGGCGACCTGTTCGCTCCCTTCCAGCAGCAGGCACCCAGGCGCGCCATCGAGAACTATTCCAAGGCCCCGCCGCCGGAAAAACGCGAAGCGGTGGTGGCCGAGCACAATGTGCTGGTGTTGGGCGATGCGATGGCCGATTGGCTCGCCTATGGCCTTGAGGATGCCTATAACGAGCAGCCGGATATAGGAGTGATCCGACGGCATAAGACCGTCTCCGGCCTGATCCGGTATCAACCGAAGGGTGACCCGGTCGACTGGGCGGCTGCGGCGAAAGTCATCCTCGCGGCCGAGAAGCCCGATGTCATCGTCGTCATGCTCGGCCTTAACGATCGTGTCTCGTTGCGCGAGCCTGCGGTAGAAAAATCCGACGCCAAGAACGGCGACAACAAGACGGGCGACGCCAAGACTGCTGACGGCAAGACCGGCGACAAAAAGAAGGACGCCCGCGGCAAACCGGGTGACGACACCGACGCCGGCAAGCCCGACGAGAAGATGCTCGACGCCGAGTTGTCGCCCGAGGACACCGACAACGGCGAAATTCCCCCAGTCATGTCGCCTGAAAAAGGCCGACGCGCACCGAACGGTCTGGTCGAATTTCACGACGACCGCTGGGTCGAACTCTACAACAAGAAAATCGACGAGATGATCAGCATCCTGAAATCGAAGGGCGTGCCGGTCATCTGGGTTGGTTTGCCGGCCATTCGCGGCGAGAAGGCGACCCAGGACGCGTTGTTCCTGGATTCGCTTTATCGCGAGGCTTCGGCAAAAGCCGGCGTCACCTATGTTGACGTTTGGGACGGATTCGTCGATGAAGCCGGACGCTTCCTGCAGCAGGGACCCGACTTCGAAGGTCAGATCCGTCGCCTGCGTTCCTATGACGGCGTTTATTTCACCAAGCCCGGCGCACGCAAGCTGGCGCACTATGTCGAGCGTGAAATCACGCGCCTGTTGGCGTCCCGCTCCGCGCCGATCGCGTTGCCGAGCGAGCCCGCGACACCCGATGCCAATGCGCAGCCCGGTCAGCCGGCGCCGCGGCCGCTGGCCGGACCGATCGTGCCGCTGGTGGCTTCTTCCGTCGGCACCGATCAGCTGCTCGGTGGTCCGGGATCGCGTCCTGCCGCGGTCGATGCGCTCGTGGCGCGCACCCTGGTGAAGGGCGAACCACTGACGCCGCCGGCCGGGCGCGCCGACGATTTCGCCTGGCCGCGCCGGGAAATCGGGCGCGAGCAGGCGAGAGGCGATACACCGGTAGCTTCGGTCTCTCCTGAAGGAACACCGGCTGCGGCGACACAACTTAAGCCGAAGCGGCCCGCGACGGCTCAGCCCGGGCCGCCGCCACCTCAGGCCCCCCCGCCTCCGATACGGAACCTGTTCGGCTTTGGTGCTCCGGCTCCGCAGCCTCCGCCGCGCCAGATCCAGCCGCCACCCCGCACCGCCCCCGGCCCCAACGTACCGCGGCCGCCGGCCAACGTCGGACGCTCGGCGTCGGTACCGCAGGGTAACGTCGCACAGTAGATCTGACGCGCCTGAATACCGAGGTCGCGATTGACGCGGGCCTCAATCCGTTGACTTCGCGGCGAGCGTGAGTAGCCTTTACCTGAAAAGACGGCGGAGAAACCGCTTGCCGAACAGGGAGCCACGCCATGGCCGTGACGATCCGCCAACTTCATTCGCATTTTTTCGGTGAAGTCTCCGGCGTCGATTTGCGAAAACCCCTTACGGCGGACGAGGCAAGCGACATCGAAGCCGGCATGGACAAATACGCCGTGCTTCTGTTCCGCGACCAGGACATATCAGACGAACAGCAACTGGCTTTCGCCCGCAATTTTGGCGAGCGCGAGAGCGCCCGCGGCGGCACCGTCACCAAACGAGAAGATTACCGCCTGACCTCTGGACTCAACGACGTCTCCAATCTCGGCAAGGACGGCAAGCCGTTGCCGCGCGACCACCGCACTCACCTGTTCAATCTCGGCAACTGCCTCTGGCATTCCGACAGCTCATTTCGCCCCATCCCGGCCAAGTTCTCGCTGCTATCCGCGCGGGTGGTGAATCCCAAGGGCGGCAACACTGAATTTGCAGACATGCGCGCGGCGTATGACGCACTCGACGACGACACCAAGGCCGAGATTGAGAATTCTGATCTGCGAGCATTCGCTGATGTATTCGCGGGGATCGCTCGGCTTCCTCGATTACACAGAGGAGGAAAGTAAATATGGGTTTTAAGCCGGCGAGCAATACTGTAACCGAACGAAAAGCAGACGACAAAAAAAAAATGTATTGCTGCTTCTTTGTCTTGGATTTACTGTGAAGAGTACACCTCTAAATAGCAGTGTGGTTGACTAAACTGCAAAAAAAGCGCCTCCCGGAGTCGGAAGACTCTAGTAAAATTTTAAAAGCGATTTTTCCAGATCACTGAAGCTGCAAACTATAAAACTGCTGCCCTGCATTGGGCGACACCGCGTTCGTGATGGAAAAATTGCTCCCCGTGAAGATATTGGTGCTTTGACGTGTCCAGTTGGCCAATGGTTGGCCGGGGTTGGTGGTCGAGTTTTCCTACTGGAATTGTTAAAGTTAGTTTACTTTCATTTACATTCATATACAATATATGTTGACTTAAATGTATAACTTATGTAATAACAGGTATTACTTTCAACACCCGTACGCCCGTCTATTCGTCGCATATTTTGTGGTATTTTGTAATTTCTTAATCTTCGCCGAAGACCCGCTCTCGCACACTATAATGGAATGTTCGATACCTGTGTTGGGAAACGTGATATCATTTGTTGCGACCAAATATCCTTCTGAGTGGCCGTGGATTGTAGTGAAAGTGTGCCTTTGGGTGACCGCTATACTTTCTGCGGGGGTCTAGTGTTAGGCAGAATCGTATTACATCACATAATACTCCGACGCCATCTTACGTCTGAAGATGTCTTCGTGACGAGTGCGGCACAACTGGATGATCATGTCTCTCGACTGTCTTCCATCTCTTGCTCTATTTCTTCTCTATTCTCTTACAAACTTTATGCTCGTGTCCGCTCACCCGCGCGGACATCTCCACGTCATCAACACATATATGGGTACTAGTTATGCCAACTTCATGAAAGCGGCCCGTGTGTGGCACATGGTTGTTGGGAGACTTCTTCACTGCTTGGATGATCACAGATATGATGCTTCAGGACAACCTTATTGGTGTCCTGGGGTACCCATTAAATCATCGCTTTTCTTTTGCCTCTTTTTAATGCAAAGTGAGTTCACTTCTTATTTGACATGTGATTGAGAGAAAATTGACGTTTACTTTAATATTCAATACTGTATCTAAACATTCATCAAAATGTAATAAACATTTTCATTAGTCAATTATCTTACATTAATTATGAGAAAAAACTGATTCATACTTTTTGTAAAAGTATCCAACACAAGATATTTGACCCACCACTCAAATAATAGTGTTGTTCAAGATCTTAACTCAAATTATATGATTTTTCTCTATTTAAAGATAGAAAGTATTGTAATTTTTTTGTGTTTTTACAATATTGGCTAAAAAGCTCTCTCATAGAGCTCGAGCTCAATGCTCGTGTTAAGCTATAATTACACACTCATAGACAGATTTTTACCATAACCTCAAGTGAATACTTGTCCAATAAAAACAAATTTAAATGCTTTTGGCCTCATAACGAGCCATACGTGGAGTCTTTATATTAGGAATACTCATATAATTGGTTTATAGGTCCGATTGAGCTCCAGAAGCTTATATATAATGTAAGGGCCAATACAACTTTGTTGCGTTGGGCCCTACCAAAGAGTGGTTTGATTTAGTCCCACCCCTCTCGTGTCCAGAACTGGTCCCCATTCACCATTAACTATTAGGACATTTTGAAAATTATTAAAAATAATTTTGTGAACAAAATTTTAATAATGAAAATGAGATCAAAGTCAGATCAATGTAATTATTTTGGAGAAAACCTCAGACTTTGTACGAAATGAACAGTTGCCAAAAAATGGCAAAAGCGTATTGAAGTATGTATTTAATGTTGATAAATAAATTAGCCATCAATTGTTTCTATGTTAGGAGAACCACTATATTACTAGTCCTGTACTGTATTCTCTTTAGTAAATTAAATATTTTGCAATGTTTTAATTTTTTCATATCATTAAATTACACTTTTGGCTAATTATTTATTTATTAGTTAATATACAAATGGATTGACATTAGTTTAGATTAAAATGGAATAAAACTGCAATTAAATATTGCATTTCATTGAATAACTTTAGTTTATTTGTTTAGAAATAACAACACTTTTAGTTTGAGTAATTGACAGATCAGTCAATGCATACAAATAATTACATTTGAACTTTTCAAAACAGATATACTGCAAATATGTTGTATTTTATTTTCATTGTTTTATTTCGTATTGTATTTTGCAATTTAAAATGTGCCAAATTTTGCTTTTTTTCAAACTCAAAACTCTGGTTTAATTCTATTTACTTTGCATAACGAGTTTTTTTTGTAGATTAACAGTTGCTCTGAAATAAAAGTAAATATGGTCTGTTAATAATTTGTATAGATTAGCATAAGTTAGGCTCTAAATTTTGAAAGGTACAGGTTCGAGGTTCTAGTCTTGAGCCTCTATTTAATCAAATTATTAAATACTAATATTTAAATCAATATTTATTAATCAAAATTCAATTTTTTAATGAATTATTTATTGTAAGAAAAGTGTTTTAATTCTGTAATTTGAGAATTATTTACTATGTCTCAAAATATGTTAACGTTTCAATACAAAGGTTCTGAGGTTCTTTATTCGATGTAAGAGATTTGAAATGGTGTA
>CAVVZW010000178.1:0-3480 GCA_963752265.1 uncultured Alphaproteobacteria bacterium | reverse complement strand
GAAATCCAAAAACCGCGCAGGGTCGCCATTGGCGTTGAGGACGAGGCCAGCACATTGCGGCTCCAACCGCGCGATCACACGGTCAAGGATGGTGCGGCCGGCAAGCTTTCGCATCGGCTTGTCGCCGCCGCCCATTCGCCGGGCAAGCCCGCCCGCGAGCAGGATCCCAGGCGTTGCCGGTATGTTGTCCGGTGCTTGGCCGATCGTCATCATCGGCCGAGGTTAGCATGACAATCGGGAACAGCCGATATAAGGCTTTCCCTTACAAGAGGCATAAGCAGTATTCGTCATTGCGAGCGCAGCGAAGCAATCCAGAACTTTGCAACATCGATCAAGACTGGATTGCTTCGTCGCTCACGCTCCTCGCAATGACGCCGGGGCAACGGCCCGGAGTGGAGACAGGATGAGGGTGATCGGGATTGCCGGATGGAGCGGCGCGGGGAAGACGACGCTGATATCGCGCGTCATTCCTTATCTGCGCGAGCAGGGGCTGCGCATCTCCGTGATCAAGCATGCGCACCATGATTTCGACGTCGACATTCCCGGCAAGGATTCCTGGGTGCATCGGCAGTCAGGTGCCGAAGAGGTATTGGTTTCGTCGGCCAACCGCTGGGTGCTGATGCACGAACTGCGCGGCGTCGAGGAGCCGCAACTGCCGGCGTTATTGCAGAAGATGTCGCCGGTCGATCTGGTGGTGATCGAAGGCTTCAAGTCGCAGCCCATTCGCAAGATCGAGGTGCATCGCAAGGCCAACGGCAAGCCGCTCTTGTTTCCCGGTGATCCAGCGGTTGCCGGCATTGCAACGGATACGACTCTGGAAACCACGCTTCCCGTGGCTCACCTCGACGACATTCCGGCGGTGGCCGCGATGATGCAGAAGTATGCGCAATGACCCCGACCAGGCTTGATCTCACCGGGCTGAAATGTCCGCTGCCGGCGTTGCGGACAGCCAAGGCATTGAAGGCGCTTTTGCCGGGCGACGTGCTGGAAGTCCACTGCACCGATCCGCTTGCGGTGATCGATATTCCAAACCTGGTTCGCGAGACCGGTGACAGGCTCGAAATCACGGAGCGCACCGAACAGCGGATTGTTTTTTTGATCAAAAAAGCAAATCGGCCGATTGGAGATATCAATGAATCTTCGTCCGACGGCCCGCGAAACGATCAAGGCGGCTAGGCGTATCTTGCTCACGGTGGAGGTGAGGGACAGCCAGCCATCGCGACTTTTTGCCTATCGACATGGGGACGTGCTTCTGCACCAATTCTTACCAGCGACGTGCCGCGCAAATTAGGCACACCGGCAAATTGTGCAGAGCACAAAGGGAAGCCTTGGCACTTCGCCGGAAAATCTGGTTATAGAATTGTTGCGACACAGACATGTCCGGCAAAGGGCAGCTGTAGGGGAGGGTTGAATGACGACAATTAGCAGCGCGGGCGCTGTGCCGGGCGCGGGAGCTGGAATCCTCGATCGCGAGCACACGATCGCAAAGGCCGGCTTCAACCGCTGGCTGGTGCCGCCGGCGGCGCTTTGCATTCATCTGTGCATCGGCATGGCGTACGGCTTTTCGGTTTTCTGGTTGCCGCTGTCGCGCGCGATCGGTCTGACGGCGCCGAAGGCCTGTCCGGATATCGGGCTGGTGCAGGAACTCTTCACAACCACCTGCGACTGGAAAGTGGCGAGTTTGGGTTGGATGTTCACCCTGTTCTTTGTCGTGCTCGGCGTTGCCGCCGCGATCTGGGGCGGCTGGCTGGAGCGTGCCGGCCCGCGCAAGGCTGGCGCCGTCGCCGCGCTGTGCTGGGGCGGTGGCCTCATCATCGGCGCCTTCGGCATCTACGTCCATCAGCTCTGGATCATGTGGCTCGGTGCCGGTGTGATCGGTGGTATCGGCCTCGGCCTCGGCTACATCTCGCCGGTCTCAACGCTGATCAAATGGTTCCCCGACCGTCGCGGCATGGCGACGGGCATGGCGATCATGGGATTTCGGCGGTGGCGCCATGATCGGCGCTCCCTTGGCTAATTTGCTGATCAACTATTTCAAGACACCGACCGATGTCGGCGTGTGGAAGACGTTCGCCGTTATGGGCGTGATATACTTTGTCTTCATGATGATCGGCGCCTTTGCGTACCGCGTCGTTCCCGACGGATGGAAGCCCGACGGCTGGACGCCGCCGAGCGAGACCAAGACGATGATCTCGCAGCATAACGTCCATCTCGACAACGCGCACAAGACGCCCCAGTTCTGGCTGATCTGGTGGGTGTTGACGTTGAACGTGTCCGCCGGCATCGGCGTGATCGGCATGGCTTCGCCGATGTTGCAGGAGATTTTTGCTGGAAAGTTGATCGGAATGCCCGATCTGACTTTCGGTTCAGCTCTCCGTCGAGCAGAAAACGGTGATTGCCGGAATTGCGGCAGGCTTTGCCGGCTCTGCTGTCGCTGTTCAACATCGGTGGCCGCTTCTTCTGGGCCTCGCTGTCGGACTATATCGGCCGCAAGAACACCTACTATTGTTTCTTCCTGCTCGGCGTCGTGCTCTATGCGCTGGCGCCGACCTTCGCAGCCATGGGTTCGAAGCTTTTCTTTGTTCTGGGTTTCGGCATCATCCTGTCGATGTATGGCGGCGGCTTCGCCACCGTGCCGGCCTACCTCGCCGACATGTTCGGTACACAGTTCGTGGGCGCGATCCATGGCCGGCTGCTGACGGCTTGGTCGACGGCGGGCATTATCGGCCCTGTGGTCGTCAACTATATCCGCGAATTCCAGCTCCAGGCCGGCGTTCCCCGCGATCAGCTTTACAACACCACCATGTACATCCTGTGTGCCATGCTGGTTGCCGGCCTGGTCTGCAACTATCTGGTCAAGCCCGTCGATCCGAAGTGGCATATGAGCGCGGACGAAGTTGCAAAGCTTCAGGCCGCCGGCGCCAAGGGATCAGGCACCGCACCAAGCGGATCTTTCGGCATCGGCACGGGCGGCCTCGACGTGAGAGCTGCGCTGTTCTGGCTGTTTGTCGGTGTCCCGCTTGCCTGGGGCGTGTACAAGACGCTGGAAAGTGCGGCCAAGATTTTCTAGCGGCCGCCGCTCTTTATTTTTAACATCGCGGAACGCCATCGGCGTTTCGCGACGGTTCTCCTCAACCAATAATCTAAGAATTAATCCAAGGGGGATTTCCTAATGCTTCGTATTTCAGCCTGCCTCATTGCCGTATTTATGGTCGGGGGCAGCGTTCACCCAAAGGGGCACCTCTTTGGGACAGTACTGACAGCCGGGTATGGGATTAGGTGTGAATTGAATCCATTTGGCGAAGGAGGAGGTGAGCAAAAACTTGAGCACAAATCGCGTGATCTCTACCATTTCGGCGTAATCTTGCGGGTCGGACAGCATCCGGGGGTCAATGATGGGGTGGACGTACGGGTCCTTCGAGGCCAACCTCACGGTGCCATAGCTGCGGCATATGAACAGGTGAGGGGACAACTCCAGTA
>CAVVZW010000177.1:0-27552 GCA_963752265.1 uncultured Alphaproteobacteria bacterium | reverse complement strand
AGGACGGCCGCTGTCCGACGCTCATGTGCAGGGTACACTACGGCTGCTGCTGATCGCCGGCATCGACACCACCTGGAGCGCGATCGGTTCATCGTTCTGGCATTTGGCAAAGACGCCCGCCGACCGCGAGCGCCTGCTGGCGGAGCCCGAGCTTTTGCCGACCGCCATCGAGGAATTCCTGCGAGCCTACGCTCCAGTGACCATGGCGCGTGAGGTCATGAAGGAGACCGAAGTCGGCGGCTGCCCGATCAAGCCAGGAAACATGGTACTGCTGTCGTTTCCCGCCGCTAACCGCGATCCTGCCATGTTTCCCGACGCCGACAAGGTCGTGATCGACCGCAAGCAAAACCCGCACGCGGCGTTTGGCTTGGGGATTTACCGTTGTATCGGCTCCAACCTCGCACGCATGGAAATGACGGTCGCCATCGAGGAATGGCTCAAGCGTATCCCCGACTTCAGGTTGGATCCCGCCGGCAAGGTCACCTTTTCGGAAGGCACCGTACGCGGGCCGCGGCACCTTCCCATCCTTTTCGGGAAAGCCTGAGCATACTTCTTTCATTTAAAAAAACTCGGGGGGAACTAACGTGACCGAACAAGCAGTAAGCACGAGCGTAGACGATCGTCTCGACGTTCACGATGTCGAACGACGGGTGAAGGCCATCTTCATCGGCTCCGTCGGCAATCTCGTCGAGTGGTACGACTTCTACGCTTACACGGCGTTTGCCCTGTATTTCGCGCCGGCCTTCTTCCCGAATACCGATCCCGTCGTGCAACAACTCAACGTCGCCGTGGTGTTCGCCGCGACCTTCCTGATGCGCCCACTCGGCGGCTGGCTGTTCGGCTATATCGCGGACCATTACGGCCGGCGATTGTCGCTGACGCTGTCCGTGGTCTGCATGTGCTTCGGCTCACTCATCATCGCGGTCACGCCGACCTATGCCTCGATCGGCCTCGCCGCGCCTGCGATCCTCGCGCTCGCGCGCATCATCGAAGGCCTCAGCCTCGGCGGCGAGTACGGCGCCAGCGCGACTTATCTCAGCGAAGTCGCCGACGCCAAGCACCGTGGCTTCTATTCAAGCTTCCAGTACGTCACCCTGATTGGCGGACAGCTCACCGCCATCATCGTTCTCCTGCTCTTGCAGAAAGTTTTCCTCACGCCGGAGGAACTGAAAGCGTGGGGATGGCGAATCCCCTTTGTGATCGGCGCGATACTGGCGATTTTCGCTGCGGTGATGCGGCGCAGTCTGCAAGAGACCGAAGCGTTCGAGGAAGCCAGCCGGACCGTCAAGCCGACCGGTTCGATCCTCGGCCTGCTGCAATATCCCCGCGAGCTGCTGCTCGTGGTAGGCCTCACCGCCGGCGGCACGGCGGCCTTTTACACGTTCACCACCTATATGCAGACCTTCGTCAAACAGTCGGTCGGGCTGACGGAGGATCAAACCACCTTTGTGATCTTCGGTTCGCTGATCTTTGCGACCTTCCTGCAGCCGGTCTACGGCGCCCTCTCGGACCGGATCGGCCGCAAGCCGCTTCTGATCTTCTTCGGCGTCGTCGGGACACTCGCTACGGTTCCGATCCTGACCGAACTGAAGGCCACCAAATCGCCATTGGTGGCGTTCCTGCTGATCTGCGGCGCCTGGATCTTTACGGCGGGCTATACCTCGATCAACGCCGTCGTGAAGGCGGAGCTGTTTCCGACCAAGGTTCGCGCGATGGGCGTCGGCATCCCCTATTCCCTCACGGTTTCGATCTTTGGCGGCACTGCGCCCGCGGTTGCGCTCTATCTCAAGACCCTCGGCCATGAGGAATGGTTCTACTATTATCTGTCCGGCATTATTCTCCTGTCGCTGATCATTTACGCGACCATGCGAGATACCAAGCATGAATTGGCGATGCATCGCCACGAATAGAACCGCCTTCCTAAGCGTCACCTCCTACCAAAGAGGTGGCGCCCCAAACACGGAGACGCCCATGCCCACCGAACGGTTCCAATTTACGGGGTCGGAGGGCCAACAACTGGCCGCGGCACTTGACACGCCGGAAGGTGAAATTCGGGCCTATGCGCTGTTTGCGCATTGTTTCACCTGCGGCAAGGATGGACTGGCCGCGAAGCGGATCGCGGTGGCTCTTTCCGCAAAAGGCATTGCGGTGTTGCGGTTCGACTTCACCGGCCTTGGTTCGAGCGAAGGCGACTTCGCCAATTCGAACTTCTCATCCAATGTTGCCGATCTCGTGCGGGCCGCCGATCACCTGCGGACAACGTTCAAAGCGCCCGCGCTTTTGATCGGCCATAGTCTCGGCGGCGCCGCGGTGCTCGCCGCGGCACACGAGATTCCCAGTGCCAAGGCGGTCGTCACCATCGCCGCTCCGTCCGATCCCGCGCACGTCACCGGCCACTTTGCCGATTTAATCGAGAAAATTCGTCAAGACGGACAGGCGGAAGTCTCCCTCGCCGGCCGGCCCTTTACGATCAAGCGCGAATTCCTCGACGACGTCGCCGAACATGGTCTGATGGCCCATATCGCCGGATTGCACAAAGCGCTGCTGGTCATGCATGCTCCGTCCGACGATACCGTTGGAATCGACAATGCGACGCGTATTTTCGTCGCGGCCAGGCATCCCAAGAGTTTCGTGTCATTGACCGGTGCGGACCATCTGTTGACCAACCGGCGCGACGCCCTCTACGTCGCCGACGTCATCTCGGCATGGGCGGAGCGTTATCTCGACACGGGCGTATCGAAGGAAACGTCAGCCAACGGCGATGGGCCCCGTGAGGTCGTGGTTCGCGAGACCCGCAACAGCAAATTGCAGCAAGCCGTGACGATCGGGCCGCACCGGTTGCTCGCCGATGAGCCCGTCGCCGCAGGCGGGAGCGATAGCGGGCCTGGTCCCTATGACTTCCTGCTCGCGGCTCTCGGCGCCTGCACCTCGATGACCATGCGGCTTTACGCCGATCGCAAATCGCTACCGCTGGAGCGGACCACGGTGACACTGAAGCACAGCAAGATTTCACGCGGAAGATTGCGCCGAGTGCGAAACCAAGGCCGGCATGCTCGACCAGATTGAGCGGGTCATCGGCATGGAAGGAGCACTTAGCCCGGAGCAGCGCCAGCGGCTGATGGAAATCGCCGACAAATGCCCGGTGCACCGCACACTGACCTCGGAAGTCCGGATCCTGAGCCGCCAAGCGGATTGACGAACCTCAGCTCGGGCGTATGATTCCCTCCATCGCGTTTTGAAGCGAAGCGGGTACTGGTTCGCTTCACGAAAGCGCGTCAAACGAAGACTGGAGCCGCTGATGCCGGTCGTGGCGCGCGTCGATCCCAAATCGGTCTTCTCGCCCGAGGAATGGAGCCACCTGACCTCGCGCAGCTCATGGCGCGGCCTATGGCTGGTGGCTCATGCCTGGGGGACTATCCTTGGCGCGATTGCGCTGGTCACGCTGTGGCCCAACCCGCTGACATGGCTGATCGCGGTGATGATCGTCGGCACGCGCCAACTCGGATTGGCAATCCTGATGCACGAAGCGGCCCATGGCGGTCTGCACGCCAACCGGACGATCAACGAATGGGTCGGGCAATGGCTGTGCGCGGTGCCCGTCGGCGCTGACCTCGCCAGCTACCGTTCCTATCATTTGCAACATCACAAGTTCACGCAGCAGCCGGAAGATCCCGACCTCTCGCTTTCGGCGCCATTTCCGATCACGAAAGATAGCTATGTCCGCAAGGCGGTCCGCGATCTCACCGGCCAAACCTTTGTGAAACAACGCCTGCCACTATTCCTGTCGCTGTTCCGCCGTGGCGAGACCAACGAGGAATTGTCGCATGAGAGTTTCGTCTCAAGCGGCGCCGACAAAATGCTGCGCTTTCTGGCGGTCAATGCGATCCTGTTTGTGCTATTCTGGCTCGCCGGCGCAGGCATCTGGTATTGGTTCGTCTGGGTGCCGGCGATGGCGACCTGGTTGTCGCTCGTGACGCGCATCCGCAACATCGCCGAACACGCCTGCACGTCCACCGGCGAAGACCCGTTCAGCCACGCCCGCACCACGCTGGCCAATCCGATCGAGCGGCTCCTGATCGCGCCCTATTGGGTGAACTACCACGCCGAGCATCATCTGTTCATGTATCTGCCGTGCTACCGGCTGCCCGCGGCCCATCGGCTTCTGGTCGAGAAAGGCATGATCAAGCGGATGGAAGTCCGGCCCGGTTATCTCAACGTGATGCGGCTGGCGACTTCGCGGTCGATCTAGGCATCTTGCCGAATCGCTAACGACGGAACGCGGATCGGACCGCGCAGGCCCGCAGCCGTACCCAGCAGGATTCCGGCAACCGCCACGAAGGAAGAAAGCGCCAAGGTCGAAATCCCCGTGAGCCCCTGCCCGACCGAGCAGCCCAGCGCCATCGCGCCTCCCGATCCCATCAGCGCCGCCCCCATCGTCGAACGAAGCATATGGCCTGGCGACACGAACGCTTCGAGATAGAAGCGGCGCGTGACCAATGCTGTCAGCAAGCTGCCGGCGAACACGCCAGCCACCATAGCGATGCCGAAATTGAGCGTTAGTCCGGTCGACAGCATGACGTATTGCACGGTATCGGCGACCGGGGCGATGAAGGTGAGTGAAGTGACGGCGGCCGGGTTGAATTCGTCCGCGCCGAGATAGCCGGTCGCAAACCAGCCTGCGGCGACGAGGAGACCTACGGCTAACCCAGCGGCAACCTGCCCTCCGGCGCGCCGGAACGGCTCATGCCTGAAGGCAAAGACGACGAGCAGAGCTGAGATCACCAAAGCCACAGCTAACCTGGCAAGAATCCCGTCGAGGCCGACAGCGCCTAGCCATTCGGGCAATGAAAGATGAACCGGCTTGATTGTCGATATCTGCAAGAGAGCAATCCGCGCCGGCGCGACCAGACCTCGCAGCGTCATCTGCGCGGTGATTCCGAGCACGATGACCACGACAAACGACCGCAGATTGCCGCGGCCGAGCAGCACCAGCGCCCGCGAGCCGCAGCCATTCGCAAGCACCATGCCGTAACCGAACAACAGACCTCCGGCAAACATCAGCGGCGCTGAAAACGATGGCTGGAAATAGATCGATTTGGTGAGATCGACCGCGCCATATGCCGCGAGACATTGCGTCGCAACGAGTGCGACCGCAAGCGCCAGCGCAAAGGTCCGGATCAGGCGGCTATCGCCTTCCGCCCACCAGCCGCGCAGGCCGCTCAACAGACAAAAGCCGCTCAGAAGTCCAACGATGCCGTAGACAAACCCGATCAGCAGGCCTGCGATGGCGACGATGTTGAAGTCTGAAGGCACCAGCTTCCCCTATGGCCGCAGGATGACGCGATCGCGGGAAGAGCCTGCGACCGCGATAAAAGCGGCCCTCGCCTCCTCGAGAGGATAGATCGCGTTCGGCTTGATCGGAAACGGTTTGAGATGACCGCTCACGAAGCCGGGCGATAGTTCGCGGAGCACCGCACCGGTTGCGATCGAGGACAGGCCCAGTGAATCGATGCCGACGTAAGAGTGCTGACCGCGATAGAACTCCAGAATGTTGAACTGTACGATGCGGTCAATGGCGGAAATCAGGATCTGCCGTCCACGCAAACCAAGTGATTTATGCGCTGCTTCAAAATAAGGATCACCCACGGTGTTGAACACGATGTTGGCGCCCTTGCCGGCCGTTAGTTCGCGAACACGCGTTGCGACGTCAGTTGCCGAGCCATCGATCATCTCGACGGGCCCATTGCTATGTCCCGTATAGGCTTCCTGCTTGCGGGTCACCCCGATCACGCGTGCGCCACGCCAGCTTGCGATCTGCGCCGCAGCCTGGCCAACTTTGCCGGTCACGCCGAATACCAGCACCGTCTCGTGCTTTTCCGGTAGTCCCGCGCGGCGAAAACCTTCGATTGCCGTGACGAAAGGCACGCCGATCCCGGCGGCTTCCGCCCAAGACAGATTCTTCGGCTTGTCCACGACCGCATCGGCTTCGACGGCAAGATGCGTGGCATGGGTGCCGTCGCGCCGGATACCGAGGTCGCCGGATGAGCCGAACACTTCGCGGCCGATCATGGCAGCCGAGCCGTCGATCACAACGCCCGCGTAGTCGCGGCCCGAAGTGCGTGGAAAGACCGCGTACGGCATCAATCCGGTGGCGGCCTTGATATCGGAAGGATTGACGGCAGATGCCTTGATCTCGATCAGCACCTGGTTGTCGCGGCATGACAGTGGGCGCAGTTCGACAGCCGGCGTTATCACCGCCGGCGTCTCGGCCTTGGCGTTAAGCCGCACGCAGCGCGCGTCGACTTCGAGAGGGCGGTGATCGGCTTGGGCAGTCGGCATGGGCATTTCGCTTTCTCAGCTATCCTGAGAAGGAGTTACCCTTTCGGCCGCCTGTCGTAAACACGCTTGGCCTTGCCGAGCGAGCGCTCCAGCGTGTCAGGCGCGACGACTTCGACCCGGGAGGTGATCCCGATCGTGTTCTTGATATGGGTGGTGATCCGTTCGGCTTGCTCGACGAGGCCGTTGCCGTCCCAGCGTTCCGGCCTCGCCTCGGCATGGATGGTCAGTTCATCCATGCGGCCGTCGCGGGTCAGCTCAAGGATGAAGTGGCCGCCGCACCAATCGGTGGCGAGCAGCACCTCCTCGATCTGGGTCGGGAACAGATTGACGCCGCGCAGGATGATCATGTCGTCGGAGCGCCCGGTGACCTTTTCCATCCGCCGCATCCCCGGCCGCGCCGTGCCGGGCAACAGGCGCGTCAGATCGCGGGTGCGATAGCGGATGACCGGAAAGGCCTCCTTCGTCAGCGACGTGAAGACAAGCTCGCCGATTTCGCCATCGGGCAGAACCGCACCGGTCTCGGGATCGATCACCTCGGGATAAAAATGATCCTCCCAGATGTGCAGGCCATCCTTGGTCTCCACGCATTCCTGCGCGACACCGGGCCCGATCACCTCCGACAGTCCGTAGATATCGGTCGCGTTCATGTCGAACGCGGCCTCGATCTCGGCACGCATGGCGTTGGTCCAGGGCTCGGCGCCAAAAATGCCGAATTTCAACGACGATTTTCGGGAGTCGAGCCCCTGGCGCTTGAACTCGTCGAGGATGGCCAGCATGTAGCTCGGCGTCACCGTGATGATGTCGGGACGGAAGTCGTTGATGAGTTGCACCTGCCGCTCGGTCATGCCACCGGAAATCGGCACCACCGTGCAACCGAGTTGTTCGGCCCCGTAATGCACGCCAAGGCCGCCGGTGAACAGACCATAACCATAGGCATTGTGGATGATCATGCCTTTGCGGCCGCCCGCGGCACGAATTGAGCGCGCCATCACCGCCGACCATGTCGCGATATCGGCTCTTGTATATCCGACCACGATCGGCTTGCCCGTGGTGCCGGAAGAGGCGTGGACGCGAACCAGCTGCTCGCGTGGGACCGCAAACATGTTGAACGGATAATTGTCGCGCAGGTCGGTCTTCACCGTGAACGGAAATTTGGCGAGATCGGACAGCTGCCTGAAATCCGACGGATGCACGCCGGCTCTGTCGAAGGCTCTCTTGTAATGCCCGACGTTGTCGTAGGCATGGGCGAGCGACCAGGTCAGGCGTTTGATCTGCAACGCCATGATCTCGTCGCGCGAGGCACGCTCAGCGTCGTCCGTCTCCGCGAGGTAGCCGCTCGATCCCTGTTGAAGCTTGGTCGAAGCCATCGTGGGTTTCCTCAAAATATTTATTTTGCAGCATTTTATTTTTGATTGGCGTCCACTCCCGCCTCGGGCAGCCATGAGCCGCCGATGCTTCGCGAGTGACCGCGAAATTCAGCAATCACCAGATCGCCTGCGGTGACCTGTACGTCGTAAATGCCAGAGCGCCCGGTGCGCGAAATCTCGCGCGCCCGTGCCACCAGGACATCGCCGAGCTTGCCCGGCCGGATAAAGGTAATGTTGCCCTGGGCGGCGACCACGCGCTCGTTGTGGCTGTTGCAAGCAAAGGCAAAGGCGGAATCGGCAAGCGTAAAGATGAAGCCGCCATGAGCGATACGCTGACCGTTGACCATGTGCGGCGCGACCGTCATCGTCAGCGTCGCATGACCAGCGCTCACCTCGACGATCTTCATGCCGAGCCCGCTGCTGGCGTCGTCGTCCTTCCACATCGCGTCCGCGCAGGCGCGGGCAAGATCGTCGGGCGATAACGGCGCATTGGCGTTCACGGCGATCTCCTCCGCTATCCGGCTATTATCGGCTAAACATGGTCGTAATCTACCACGATCCGCTTCGTCACGGGCTTTGCCTGACAGGTGAGGATAAAGCCTTTTTCGAGCTCCCACGGCTCAAGCGAATAGTTGACGTCCATTTTCGCATCGCCCTCAACCAGTTTGGCGCGGCAGGTCGAACACATCCCCCCCTTGCAGGCGAACGGCAGATCAATGCCAGCGCGCAAGGCCGCATCGAGAATGGCCTCGCCTTCGGCAACCGGCACCTCACGCCGCTTGCCATCGATAACGAGCGACGCAAAAGCCTTGGGCGGCGCGCTTGCGGGAACCGCCGCTTTTGGCCGCGGCTTGCCGCCAAGACCGGAAACAAATCGCTCGATATGGATGCGGTCTGCGGGTATGCCGATGTCGCGGCAGGTCGCCTCGATATCTTCGCTCATGCCGGTAGGGCCGCAAATGAAGACGTGATCGACGCTGGCCGCCGGCACCAGCGAGCGCAAAAGCACCCTCACCTTCTCGCCGTCCAGCCGGCCATACAGGATCGGAATGTCCTGCTCCTCGCCGGAGATGACGTGAAAGACCGAAAGCCGCTCCATGAAGCGGTCCTTCAGTTGCTCCAACGCTTCACGGAACAGCATGCCGTCAGGCGAACGGTTGCCGTAAAACAAAAAGAATCGGCTGTCGGGTTCGTTCGCCAGTACACCCTTGATGATCGAGAGAATGGGCGTAATCCCGGAGCCAGCGGCGAGGCCGACATGGATCCGCGCCGTTTCGGGTGCAGGCGCGATGCCGAAACGCCCCGTGGGCGTCATGACATCGATTTCGTCGCCGCTTTTTAACTCGTCCGCCGCCCAACTCGAGAACGCGCCGCCATCGACTTTTTTTACCGCGATGCGCAATTCGCCATCGTCGGGTCCGGAGCAGATCGAATAAGAGCGGCGCACTTCCTCACCGTCCATCACCGTTCGCAACGTCAGATATTGACCCGGCACGAAGCGATACTCGTCTTGAAGCTCGTCCGGAATCGCGAAAGTCAGCGAAACGGCATCGCGCGTTTCGCGGCGCAGGTCCTTCACGGCCAGGCGATGGAAACGGGCGATCGACATTTTCAGTGACACTTGAAGTAATCGAAAGGCTCGCGGCAGCTGTTGCAGCGCCACAACGCTTTGCAGGACGTCGAGCCGAATTCGGAAAGCACTTCGGTATCGCCAGAGCCGCATTGCGGGCACGCGACCTGCTCGATACCGAACAGCGCGCGCCTCGATGTTGCGGCCTGCGGCGGTGCGATACCGTATTCGCGCAACTTGCGGCGGCCGTCTTCGCTCATCCAGTCGGTGGTCCAGGCCGGCGACAAGGTGGTGCGGACTTTTGGATCCCGAAAGCCCTCGCGCTCCAGCGCCAGTTCAATTTCAAGCGCAATCATGTTCATCGCCGGGCAGCCGGAATAAGTCGGCGTAATCGTGACCTCGACGCAGCCTTCGCTGACGGCGACATCGCGCAGCACTCCGAGATCGGCGATCGTCAGCACGGGAATCTCGGGATCCACGACTTGAGCCGCGACGTCCCAGGCGCGCTGCCGCGTATCCGCGAGGTCGGCCGTATCAATCACCATGACGCACCGGGGAACGTTCGTTGCATCGATTGCAGCTCGCTCAGGAGATGACCGAGATGCTCGCTGTGGCGGCCGGAGCGGCCGCCTTTCTGCATCCATTCTGACTTGGGCAGCGCGAGCGTCGCTTCACGCACAATTCCAGAGACCGTCTTGAGCCATCGCGGGTGCAAGGCCGCCGGATCGATCGCGATCCCCGACTTGATCAAGGCGCGCTCATCGTCATCCGTCTCGAACATCTCGCCAGTGAAAGCCCAGAGGTCGTCGACGGCGGCTTGCATGCGGTCATGGCTTTCCTCAGTGCCGTCGCCGAGCCGGAGCACCCATTCCGACGAATGGCGCAGGTGATAAGCGCTTTCCTTTTCCGATTTGGCGGCGATAGCCGCCAGCGTGGAATCGGAAGATTTCATCATCGCCCGCCAATAGAGATCGGAAAATGCGCTGTAGAAAAATTGCCGCGCAATCGTATGGGCAAAGTCGCCGTTTGGCTGCTCGACCAGGAGCAGATTGCGGTACTGCCTGACGTCGCGGAGATAGGCGAACTTGTCCTCGTCGTTATCCCTGCCTTCGATCTGCGCCGCGTAAGAATAAAGCTCGCGCGCGGCGCCTAAGAGATCAAGGCCCATATTGGCAAGCGCCATGTCTTCCTCGAGCATCGGCGCGTGGCCGCACCATTCCGACAGCCGGTGCCCCAAAATCAGCGCGTCGTCGGCGCGGCGCAGCACATACAGCACCAGCGGCGTTTCACTGACCTGGATCGACGGCGCAGCCATCACATATGCCCGACTTCGTCGGGCACCTCGTAAAATGTCGGATGGCGGTAGATCTTCGATTCCGCCGGTTCGAACATCATGCCCTTCTCAGCAGGATCTGACGCGGTGATCGCGCTCGACGGCACCACCCAGATCGATAGTCCCTCGCCGCGGCGGGTATAGACGTCGCGGGCGGCCTGAAGCGCGAGCGTGGCGTCAGTAGCGTGCAACGATCCGACATGCTTGTGCGCCAGCCCATTGCGACTGCGGATGAAGACTTCCCACAAGGGTGTATTCGGCGTGGCCATGGATGACCTCCCTTATTCCGCGGCTTGTGCGGTCTTACGAAACTTGCGCTTTTCGGCATAGGCGGCTGCGGCCTCGCGCACCCACGCGCCCTCGTCGTGCGCCTTGCGCCGCGCTGTAATCCGGTCGCGGTTGCAGGGACCGTTGCCGGCCAGCACCTGTTTGAATTCGGTCCAGTCGATCGCGCTGTATTCCCAATGCCCGGTCGCCTCATTCAGCTTCATGCCTGGATCAGGGATATCAAGCCCGAGATAGTGCGCCTGCGGCACGGTGGCATCGACGAATTTCTGGCGCAGTTCGTCATTGGAGAAACGCTTGATCTTCCATCGTGTCGAGGTGTCGCTGTGCTGACTGGCGCTGTCGGGCGGGCCGAACATCATCAGCACCGGCCACCACCAGCGGTTCAACGCGTCCTGCGCCATCGCTTTCTGTTCGTCCGAGCCGCGGGACAACGTCAGCATGATTTCGTAGCCCTGACGCTGGTGAAAGGATTCCTCCTTGCACACCCGGATCATCGCGCGGGCATAAGGACCGTAGGAGCAACGGCACAGCGGGATCTGATTCATTATCGCCGCGCCATCGACCAGCCAGCCGATCACTCCGATGTCGGCCCAGGTCAGCGTCGGGTAATTGAAGATGGAAGAATATTTGGCCTTGCCGGCCAGCATCTGGTCAACCAGTTCCTCGCGCGAGGTGCCCAGCGTTTCAGCCGCGGCATAGAGATAAAGGCCGTGACCGCACTCGTCCTGAACTTTGGCGAGTAGTGCCGCCTTGCGGCGTAGCGACGGCGCGCGCGTAATCCAGTTGCCTTCCGGCAGCATGCCGACGATTTCGGAATGCGCGTGCTGCGAGATCTGCCGCGTCAGTGTCTTGCGATAGGCCGATGGCATCCAGTCGTTCGGTTCGATGCGCTCTTCGTCATCGATCCGCGCCTGGAACTGCGCCGCCTTTGCGCCGTCCTCGACCAGATTTTCCTCGCCTTCCGAACCATTGAGCGCCTGGGTGTACATGCGCCGGTCTCCGGGGTTTGTTCTGGCTTCAACATATAACAAAATTTTCAAAATACAATATGTTCTTGTAACATATTAATCGCGAAAGCGCCTCGCCAGTTCGGCAGCCGCCTTTGGCAACGCGCCGCTTTCATTCAAACCGTGCTGGCCGAGCCATTGCTCGGAGGCAGGCAACACGGCGCGATAGATCTCCCCGCACAGCGCCCGCGCGGCGTTTCCAGGCCAATCCTTTGGCAACAAGTTCGGAGGGAGCAAGGGATCCCGCAACACCACGCGCCGGTAATGATAAATCAGCAATATCCGCGCCGTGAAGGCTTCGAGCTCCGTCAGCCGCGCCCGACGGCCGAGCCAGCCGCGCAACGGCTCGAAGGCTTTCATGAATTTCAGATAGGCGTCCGCAGTGTGCTCCAGCGGCCAGCTTTCGGACAACAGCCGCCGGCCGCTTTCGTCCTCCGCCGATACTTCCAGACGAATTGCCGAGGCGGCCTCCTCCGGCAGCGGGACGCCTGCGGGCGCCACCCATACGCCCGGCAGCGGACTTCCAAAACCGGCATTTCTCAACGCCTCGCGCGAGGCGTCGCGGTCGGCCGCCTTGCCGATCAAGAGCAGCTCGAAGCGGCCGCTCCAGTCGGATGGCGGGGAGTTGTAAATATGCCGCGTCGCCGCCTCGAACGTTCGATGGCCGCTCGCCGCCAAACGATAAAAACTGTTGCGCCCGACCTTCTCACGCTCCAGCCAGCCATCGGCCGCGAGCCGCGACATCGCGGTCCGCACCACGCCGCCGTCGATATCGAGCGCTTCGAAGAATTGCAGCAGCGTACCGAGCCAGACCGAGCCGCCGCGCGGCACAATGGCATCGCCAAACACCGTGATCACGATCGAGCCGGTACGCGAAGGTTCGCGCTTCAACTGATCGACGATGCGGGCAAGCGGCTGCGGCATCCGCCAGCCTTAGCGCGTTTTGCAGATTCTCGAAAATGCGCCGAAGTTTACCTGTTCGGATCCGGATAAACGAGGCTGCGCCAGCCCGAGCGATCGAACGGCTTCCATTTGCCTTCGGGTTGCGCGAGGCGATCGGCCACCGCATAGACCACGGCCGGATGATGGCCCATGCCGCAATGGCTGCTTTCGACCTCGATGCTTTCGGCAATCGGAGACGACTGCTCCTTGCAGCCCTGCCAGGCGCAGATGCCGTCGGTGCGGCTGAAGATCGCCGTGGTCGGCACCGGAGGTGCTTCCGACAGCGCCCCACCGAAACGATGATCTTCTTCGGCGCGGCGGCCGCTGGCCATCTCATAGACGCGCCAGGCATTGGTGGCCTTGGGGTGACCGGCGAAAGGACTGCCGAGCGTGATCACCGAACGCACGCGATCGGGCACCATCTTGGCGAGCTGGCGCGCATAGAGCCCGCCGAGGCTCCAGCCGACCAAGCTGATCTTGCGGCCATGCGTGTCGCCGAGTTCGTGCACGAGATCGACCATCGCGCGCTGCACACCGTCGCGCAGGCCGAGATTGCGGCCCTGCCGCCAGCCGCTGACGGCGTAGCCCTTGTTTTGCAGAAAGCTGCGCAGCGGCCGGGTCGAGGTATCGGATGCGACAAGGCCGGGAAGCACGAGCACCGGGTGCCCGTCGCCGCGGGGCGCCAAGCTCAACAACGGCAAGGCGCCGAGAAACGCGCCAAACTCGTGGATCGCCCGCCCCTCGAGAAACATCAGGGCTCTCGACGGCGGGCGCAGCGTTTGGGCAGTCGCGGACATCGTGTCTTCCCTCGTTCAGCTAACAGTTATGACGCCGATTCGACCATTCAAGCTGCTGTGGCTCAGCCAAACAATAGCCACAGGTGAGGAAAAACTGGAAAATTCCGAACTAGTCTCTTGCACAGTGGGGAAAACGCCGGATTTCGAGTCCCACCTTGCACCGCAAAAAGAAAAGGCCCGCCAAAGCGGGCCTTCAAGGGGGCATTAACTCGACGCTACTGAAAGAAACGATCAGGCAGTCTTGGTATAGACCTTGGAGAAGTTGTCCTGCGCGGTCTTCGCACCTTCAGTGACGAGCTTGCCGAGATACTCGGTCGAAGCCTTGGCGCGCGAGACAACCGTCTCACCATGCGCACGCAGCAAATCCGACTGGATCTGCACGGCCTCGTTGATCGACTTCGCCGAAGCGAGCTTGTCGACGCCGGCGAAAAACGCCTCGGCATCCTGGTAGAAGGCCTGCTGGATATTGCGGCTGATCTTGGCGACTTCGCTGACCGAACCCGTCACAGCGGACTCGATCACCTCTGTGGCCTTTTCCGAACCCGCATAGAAGTCCGCAGCGCGGCCCTTGGCGGTCTCGGTCTGCTTCTTGACGAACTCGCGGGCAGCCTCGGGAACTTCCAGGTTCTGGAAATTCTTGAAAGCTTCGGTCACGGGCGCGAAGGCATCTTTGAAGCTGTTCAGCACAGAATTGGTTTCGGTGGTCATAGGGGTCTCTCCATCCTCGGTTTGAGCTATGGGCTCACCCCGTCCGATTGGCCCGGGGCAACCTCTATGTGGCATAGTTAATGGTGCGTCGCAATATCGATTGTGCACTGCGATATCACAAATACGTGATCAGAGGAATAATCGGGCAATTTGCTCAGGGAAACGGCCGATGTGCGCCCTCAGGAGGGCGCCACGGCATCTGGGAGCCCGTAGGCCTCCATTTGTGCCCGGACCTGCGCCACATTGTGCCCAAGCACGACGATATCGTGCTTTTGGCCGGCGACATCCCTGACATGGTCGCGCAGCAGCGCCTCGGCCTTAAAACCGAGACTTTCAAACAGCGCGATCGCCGCCTGCTGGTCGACCGTCATCTGCACCGACAGCTTTTCGAGGCCCGCGCCGAGCGCCAGCGCAAAGCTCTCCTGCGACAGCGCCCGGCCGACGCCCTTCCCGCGCACATCCAGAGAGACCACCATCCGGATTTCGCCGACATGGGGCGACCAGGAATGAGCGTCTCTCACCACAGTGCCACAGCCAACCACCGTGCGATCCCTGAGCGCGAGAAGGCTGACGATGTCGCCGCGTTCGATCTCGGTGATCCAGGCCGACAGCACTTTCGGCTGGCTGATATTACGCGGAAGGAACAGCAAGTCGTGAGTGGGTAACGCCTTCGCGAAATCAAGCACGGCCGCTTCATCGGCGCGCGTCATCAGATGGAATTCGATTTCGCCGGCTTCCGTGGCGATCCGGCGCGGATAGGAACGTGTGTCAGTCATGTCGATCTCTCGCACAGCCAGGAATCGAGTTTAGGCCATAGCCGCCTGACAGCATTGGGGCCGGCGACGAGGCTGACGTGGCCGCCCTTGAGGACCACCTCTTCCTTGTCGGCCGAACCGATTTTCGCAATCAGGGGCTTCGCGGCCTCGTAAGGAACGATGTGATCGTGTTCGGCCACCGCGTGCAGGATCGGCACCTTGATGTTGGCGATGTCCGCCTTACGACTGCCGACTGTCATGGTGTCGTTGAAGAGCTTGTTGTCCCACATCAGGTCTTTGGTGATGGTACGGAAATATTCACCCGCTAGCGGCAGCGTATCGGTCGCCCAGCGGTCGAACATCCGGTACGACTTCACGAACTCGTCGTTCCAGATATTTTCCCATAACTGCACCTGGCTTGCCGCGCGCGAAGCCGGACGCAGCATCTCGAACGAAGAAAGGATCATCTCGGGCGGCACATTGCCGATGCTGTCGACGAGGTGATCGACGTCGAAATAGCGGCGGTCGGAGAAATTCTGAAACAGCTTCATGCCCCGGAAATCGACCGGTGTGGTGAAGCAGATCAGGTTTTTCATCGGCCCGTCGGCGAAGATCGAACCGTAAAGCAGCGACAACACGCCGCCGAAGCAATAGCCGATCACGGTGACATCGTTCTCGCCGGAATCGCGCTGCACCTGACGCACGCAATCCGGAATGAAATCGAGGACGTAGTCCTCCATGCCAAGCCGCTTCTCCTCGGGCTTCGGCGCGCTCCAGTCCAGCATGTAGACGTCGTAGCCGCGCTTCAGGAGAAACTCGATGAAGCTCTGGCCCGGCACCATATCGAGGATGTAGCCGCGATTTGTTGTCGCCATCACGATCAAAATCGGCACGCGGTAGATTTCGTCCGCAACCGGCCGATAGTGATAGAGATTCATCGTGCCGCGGGAACTGAGAATGTCCTTCGGAGTCGAGCCGAGCGAGGGTCCCGAAGTCGAGATATATTCGACGCCCTTGATGCTGCGCTGGATCGCGCGCTGAACCTCGGACTGGATCCGCTCCGGGATCGAAGCAAGGTCGAGACCTGCCGGATCTGAAGCGGAAGCCGCTTTCATTTTGGCACTCCCGGCGCAGGCGGCGGTCGTTTGGTCCGCGGCGGCCGTGGGGTCGCAGAATAGCCGGTGGTGGAGCCAGCCGCATCGCCTTGCATCTGGTGCAGCATCGCCTTGATCTCGTTGAGCTGGCCCTCGATCGATTGCAGCCGCTCGGCCATGCCGACCATCTGGGACCGGCTCGGCAGGTTCATCGAGAGAAGGTATTTCTCCATCATCTCGCCGAGCTGCTTTTGAGCCCCGGCTGTCGCTCCGCCGACCTGATTGACGACCTTGCTGAACTGCGGCGAGGCCATGGCTTGATTGGCGAAGGCGTTAAATCCCTTCTCCATCTCGCCGATCATATTCTGCCACAGCGCGACCGGGTCGTTGCTATTGTCTGCCATCGGCGTTCTCCAGCATGACCGCGACCATCAACGTCGGTTACGTCGATAAATCGGCGGTCTTATTCCGTGAAACGGGACAGCCGCCTCAGTGATCGACATTATACCACACCGTTGTGTAAGGCCGGTCAACCGCGTCGCGTCAATTTAATGGGCGGCGGCTTCTGCAGCGCGAAAAAGCATGTCATAAAACAGCACCACAAAAAAAGTTCTCCCAACCAAGCGAGAAGGAAACACCGAGGTGAACCTGTCCGCCCACCAGCCGCCGCAGATGGCGCGCGCCAACGGTATCGAGCTCTGCTACGAGACCTTCGGCGACCCGGCAGCGGAACCGCTGATTCTGATCATGGGTCTGGGTGCCCAGATGATTCACTGGGACGACGATTTCTGCCGGCAATTGGCCGCGCGCGGTTTCTACGTGATCCGTTTTGACAATCGCGATATCGGCCAGTCCAGCCGGCTCTCCGGCGGCAAGCCCTTGGGCGCGCTTGAACTGCTTAAGCTCCGTCTCCTGAAAACTCCGGTCAAGGCGCCCTACCGGCTGAGCGACATGGCCGAAGATACCGTCGGCCTGATGGATACGCTCGGCATCGCATCGGCCCATCTGGTCGGCGCCTCCATGGGAGGCATGATCGCTCAGGAAATCGCGATCTCGTTTCCGCAACGCGTGCGGTCGCTCACCTCCATCATGTCGACGACGGGTAACCCGAAGATTCCAGGCCCGACGCGCGAGGCTACCGCCATATTGATGGCCCCGCCGCCGAAGTCGCGCGAGGAATATATCGAACGTTTTGGCAAGACCTGGAAAGTCCTGCGCGCCGGTTCCTTCCCCGAAGACGAGGCGCTTGATCGTGCACGCGCTGAGCGCAATTTTGCCCGTGGCCTTAGTCCCGCCGGCGTCGGCCGCCAGCTCCGCGCTATCCTCGCTTCCGGCAGCCGCAAGGAGCGACTTCGCAACGTCAAGGCCCCGACACTCGTCATCCACGGCACCGTCGATCCCCTGGTCAATCCGGCAGGCGGCAAGGATACCGCGGCATCCATTCCGGGCGCGAAATTGCTCATGGTCGAACGCATGGGCCATGCGCTGCCAATCTCCTTGTGGCCGCAGATCATCGATGCGATCGACAAGCACGCCCATGCGTTGGCCGTGGGCTAAGGATGGGCTTTATCACTATGTCTTCGTGGAACGCGGCGAAGAGAAACTGCGCCAATCGAGTGCCCGCTACCATGATTTGCTGTATTGGATTTTCGAGCCACTCACGTATCGCTTCGCCTCGTATGTGCTGGAGTATCGCTCGGCGGAAAACGACCATCGACAGCTTGTTTTCTCGAAACAGGTCGAGTCCATGAATCTGATCGATCCGGAATTGGGAAAACGTCTCGAGCAGGAAAAAGTGGGAAGCGGAAATAACAAGTAGACGAAACGGGAGAGTGCGATGAAACTGGAAGGCGGATGCTACTGCAAAGAAGTGCGTTACGTCGCCGAAGGCGAGCCCATGTTCAAGGGCCAATGCCATTGCCGCGAGTGCCAGTACATCTCCGGCGGCGGCCCTAACTTCTTCATGCTAATGCCGATCAGCGGCTTCAGCTATAGCAAAGGCAAACCACAGCAGTTTAGCCGTAAAGACCTTGAAAATGCCGTCACCCGCGAATTCTGCGCCGAATGCGGCACGCATCTCGTAACACTCCGGCCGGGCCTGCCGGCGGTGATCGTAAAAGCCGGCACACTGGACGATCCATCACTCTATGGCCTGCCGCAAACGGCGATCTTCACCTGCGACAAGCAGGCGTTTCACGCAATCCCCGAGGGGATGCCGGCATTCGAGAAGTTGCCGCCGCAGCGATAGTATTCATCCGCCAGCCCAGACGTCGAGCACGTAACGATTCTTCGCGCCGAGATCGTCGATCCAGCGCGAAGCCACATCCGCATCAGCGCTGCCTTTCTCGCGGAAGATCGAAACCAACGTCGCCTTGACGCCGGGCTCCATCTTGCTGCCGTCGCCGCAGACGTAAACGATCGCGCCCGCCTCGATCAGCGCCCACACGCGGTCCTTCTCGGCCGCGATCAGATTTTGCACATAGGTCTTCGGGCCGTCACCGCGCGAGAACGCGGTGTATAGCTCCGTAATGCCATCCACTACAAAAGCCTTCAACTCGTCGGCGTAGAGGTAATCCTGCTCCGGATGGCGGCAACCGAAAAACAGCATGGCCGGACCGAGGGTCACGCCCTTCGTCTTTAACGCGGCGCGCTCCTGCAGGAAGCCGCGAAACGGCGCGAGCCCCGTGCCCGGACCGATCATGATGATCGGAACGCTTAAATCCGAAGGCAACCGGAAACCCGCTTTGGTTTCGCGCAACGTCGCATGAATGGTGTCGCCGGCGCGGCGTCGCGCCAGATAATTCGAACAAACGCCCCTGTAGATGCCATGCCCCGAACTGGCGGGCGCTTCGACCACGCCGACCGTCACGCTGCATAGCGCGGGATCGCCGGAGGGCGACGACGAGATTGAATAGTAACGTGGCGACAACAACGACAGCATTTCAAGGTAGATATGAAACGGCAGTTCGCAGGCCGGATATTCCTCGAGTAAATCGAACACCGACCTGCGCTTGTCGAGCACTTCGTTCCGGTAGCGCTCGCTCGAGGCTTCGTCTTCGTTGGTGAAGGCTGCAAGCTTGGGTTTGGTGACCGGGCAGCGGGTGTGATCGGCCATCAGCTGGATTTGCTTGCGGGTTGCAACCTGCTGCAATTCGACAAATTCCGTCAGCAGCCGCCCAACCGATACGGCATCGCCCACCGGCAACTGCGCGCGGCGGCCTTCCGCGACTTGCAAGCGGATCTGGTCGGCGGGCAAGAATCCGAAGCGGCGCGCCACCGCGTCCACCAGCGTTGGATCGTTGCGCGGCACGACGCTTAAATGATCGCCGACGCGGTAGGCGATGCCGGGCGGCAATTGCACCTCGATGTGCCGGGTCGATCGCTCCGACGGATTGAGGCCAGCCTTGTTCTGCAATTCGTTATTCACAAGCACCTTCATCCGCACGGCGCCGCCCTGCGTCACCATGGTGTTGACGGCCGCTGCCGCGACCGGCTCGATCGCATACAGCGGATCATCTTCGGCGGTGCGGGTGAAATTCCAGTCGATCCCGAATTCCTTCGTCGCCACTTGCGCGGCGGCCGGAAACCATTTCTGGAACTGGCCGTCGAGATCGCTGCGCGCGTCGCCCTCGCCGCGCTGAAACACGGCATGCGCCCCATGCGCCGCTAACTGCTCGTCGATGAAACGCGGGATCGACTGATAGGTCGCGGCCCAATCGCTGTTGCCGCAACCAAACACCGCATAACGCACCTTGGCGAAGGTATCCTTCGGCAGATCGCTGCCGAGCCATTTGACGAACTGCGTGGCGTTATCCGGCGCTGCGCCGTTATATGAGGCGCAAATGATGAGGACGCCGCCCTCCTCCGGCAGCTTGCCGACGTAATCATCAAGGGGGCTAAGTGTAGTGTTGAAGCCATTCACCTCGGCGAGGTCGGCCATTCTGGTCGCAAGTTCCTCAGCGGTGCCAAGATTGGAGCCATACAGCACCAGCATCGGCGTATTGTGAACCGGGCGCGTCCGTGGCGCCGCCGTTTTGGCAACCGCCGCGGCTGGTGCGGCATTGCCGGCGAAGTTGCCGCGTTCCCTGTCCTCGCGCGGGCGCACCTTGATCTTGAAACCGTCCGGCTTGATCGTCAGCGTTTCCTTCAGGTGCATCTGATAGCGATGCACGTCGATCAGCTTGAAGCGCTGCAAAATCAGACCAATCGCCAGCGCCGCCTCATGCATAGCAAAGCCACGGCCGATGCAGGCCCGCTGGCCGTTACCGAACGGCTTCCAGGCGTTGACCGGGCGCGCGGCCTCGGCCTCGCGTGAAAAATTCTCGGGATTGAACACGTCCGGATTGGGACCCCACACCGAGGGGTCGCGGTGCAGCGCGAGCGCGAGTACCGTGATGAAGGTATTCTTCCGGAGTTTGTATTTGCCGCCGATGACCTCGTCGTTCAGTGGTGAGATGCCATAGGCCGGCGCCGGTGGCCACATTCGCAGCGCCTCTTTGAGGATCTGCGTGATGTAGGTCAGTTGCGTCACCTGCTGATAGGTTGGCTTGGCGCCGATATCGGGCCCAAGCACGCGATCGACTTCCTCATAGGCCTTCTTCAGCACCTCAGGATGCTTCAGCAGCGCGTAGATCGTGCAGGACAACAATCCGCTCGTGGTTTCGTGGCCTGCAATCAGGAAGGTGTTGATCTGGTAGCGGATGTTGACGTCGTCGAGCTGCGTGCCGGTGACGCGGTCGACACCCGTCATCATGGCGGCCAGCATGTCCTTCTTGTCGTCGGCGGTGCCTGCGTTCCTGCGCCGCTCGGCGACGATCTCGTCCACCATCTTGTTCATGAATTCGACGTCGCCGGAAAGGTCGCGGCGGCGTTTCTGCATCCAGAGATTTTCCAGCGGCAGGCCGCGGATCATCATGATCGTTTCAAGCGATCGCACCAGCGACTCGACAAAGGGGTGATAGTCGCGCCGATAGAACGAATTGAACCGGTAATCGAACCCGCACAGCCCAATGGTATCGAGCGTCAGCGCGGTCATGTCGTGGACCACGTCGATCTCGTCGTCGGCGTTCAGCCGGTCCCACTTTTTCACGAGCTGCTCGGCGATATCGACCATGCTCGGGTGATAGGACTGCATGGCGCGGTTACCGAACGGCTGCATCAGGATGTTGTGCGCCTTGTTCCAGTTCGGTTCCGTTGTATCGGCGGTGAACAGACCGTCACCGGCGATCGCGCGCACCCGCCGCAACGGTCCGCGCACCGCCTTGTCGAACCGCTTCTCGTCACTGAGTTCGTCGACAAGGTCATGACCGGAGACGATGACGATCGGCGCGCCCATCATGTCGAGCCAGAAGATCGGGCCCAGCTCCTTGGCGAGCCGCGCCAGGTTTTGCACCGGTGCAGTCGAATCCAGCGACAGCATGTTGCCGACCACCGGCTTGGTGGGCGGATGCGGGATTGGAGCTAGCCGGTTCTTCGATGCCATCTGTAAGAATTTCCTCTCCGCCTTACCCGAACCGCTTTCGCCGCCATTCGATCAGCTTGCTACTGACTTCTTCCGGCTTTTCCTGCTGTGTCCAATGCCCGCTGTCGCGAACCAGGTATTTTTCCAGATCAGGCACCAGTCTTTCCATGCCGTTGGCGGCCGAAGGCGGCAACACCGGATCGTTCTCCGCCATGATCATCAAGGCCGGCACGCGAACCGTATGATCAAGGCCCGCCGCACGTTGCCAGTTACGGGTCCAGTTTCGGTACCAGTTGATGCCACCGGTAAAGCCGGTCCTTGCGAAGGTGTCGACGAAGACCTTCATCTCTTCCGGCGAGAGGATCGGCTTGCGCGGATCGTATTTCGCATCGTAGCCGGCGACCATTTGCGGGAACGCCAGGTTGAGCTTCGATGACGCGCCGACCCCCGCCGTTGCAGACTCCACAGGCAAAGCCTCCTTACGCGGCATCGGCTCACGCATGAGGAAATCGAAGGTCTGTACGACGCGGCTATCGAAGATCTTGTCGGCCTCGCGCGCCGGGCTTTGGAACTGCACGATGTACATCTGCTCGCCGTAGCGCTTGCGCATCAGTTCGATGGGGTCGGCTGGTGCGCGATCGTTATGCGGCGTATTGACGCCAACGACGCCGGCCACGCGGTCGCGATGCCGAAGCGCCATCTGCCAGACGACAAATCCGCCCCAGTCGTGGCCGACAAAAACCGCCTTGTCGATCTTCAAGTGATCGAGCAGGCCGACGAGATCGCCGGTCAGATGCTCCAGATCGTAGGCTTCGACAGGCTCCGGCCGGTCAGTCGCGCCATAGCCGCGCTGGTCTGGCGCAATCACGCGAATACCGGCCTCAGCCAACGCCTTGATCTGATACCGCCAGGAGAACGCGATCTCCGGCCAACCGTGACAAAGAATGATCGGCGGCGCGTCGGCTTTCGGGCCCGCTTCGTAAAATCCCATCCGGATCCCGTTGACCTCGGCAAATTGCAGCGGGGGCATCTCAATCATGGCTCGCCCCTACTCCGCAGCACCTTGGACATCGGCCGGCGACGCAAAGGCGGCCTCAAGGGCTGCGAATTCCGAAGGCACCATGTCGCACAGTATCTGAACATGCGGAATAATGTTGGCGCCGGCGATAAAGCCGAAATCGAGCTGATCGCGGTAGCTTTGCACGGTGATGTTGAGCGCGAGCCCATGGGTCGAGATCGACACCGGGAAAATATGCAACAGCTCGGCGCCAGCCGCATAGAGCGTTTGCCGCGGCCCAGGCACGTTCGACACCGTGATATTGGCCGCGGGCGGCAACACATCAGAGAGGCTTGAACGGCTGTAAAGCAGCGCGAGTATCTGCACCAGGATCGGCGCGCCCAGCATCGAGACGTTCGACATTTGCGGCATCAAGGCGCGCAAGGGATGCGACATCTCCTTGGATTTTGTCGATTGCGCGATGATCGTCTCCAGCCGCGTCTTCGGGTCTTCGACATTGGTCGCGATCGAGCAGATCATGCCGAACACCTGGTTGTTGGCGTCCGTATTGCCCTCTTCGCGCAGCGAGATCGGCACGCCCGCTGTCAAAGACTTCGAAGGCAACGCCCCACGCTCCAACAGATAGCGCCGGACCACGCCGCTCGATATCGCCAGCACGACGTCGTTGAGCTTGCCACCGGCTGCCTTCGCGACCGCCTTGGCGCGGGATAGCGGAATGGAGACACCTGCGAAGCTGCGTTCGGACGAAATCTGTTTGTTGAGGATGGTCGGCGGCGACATCATGCCGGCGATACTGTCGCGTGACTTCGGATCGGCGATCTTGCCGACGACTTCCGAGACGCTCTTGAGCAGGGTCGGAACGTTGCCGGCAAACTTCACCGCGTTCTCGATCTGGAACATCGCGTTGTCGAACAGGATCGATCCAAGATCGCTTTTGCCGGAACGGGGCAGTTCGATGCTCTTGGCGGCAGCGGACGCATCGAATGGCTGACGCCACAGCTGCTGGTAAGAATCCAGAAGATTGGCGGCGATGTCGCGCGGCTCCTGGCCGACCTTGGCGGGTGCCGTCGGCGGCTGGATTTCGCGGGGAACCGGCGTCACATCATAAATCATGTTGGTCAGCGCCGCGCCCGCGCCGCCGTCGATACAGGCATGGTGCATCTTGGAATAGAGGCCGATCTCGTTGTTCTTCATGCCCTCGAAGACATAGAACTCCCAGAGCGGCCGGGCCCGGTTGAGCAATTTGGCGTGCATCCAGCCGACAATCCGTTCCAGCGTGGCGCGATCGTGCGGCGCCGGGAGGCTGCCGCGGAAGATATGACGGTCGATGTCGAACTGGTCGTCCTCGACCCATGACGGATGATCGATATCGAGCGGCGCCTTTTCCAGACGCGCCTTCAGGATCGGCGCGACATGCAACCGCGAGGCGATCATCGCCTTGAAGTCTTCGAAGAAGTCGCCCTTGTAATCCTCCGGCAGGCGGAAGATCGCCATGCTGCCGACATGCATCGGCATTTCCGGCGTTTCCAGATACAGAAACGACGCGTCAACGGACGACAGTTTCCTGGCGTCGCTCATAGGCTCCTCCCGCGAACAGTTATGGCTTGCACCTTTGGCGGTGCTTTTTATTCCGGTGCGAGGACAGTCCCTTACCCGGGACGCCGCTCAGGATTGTGCCCGCTCTTGCGGCGCATATGCAATGGCAAAGGGCCCCGACCGGTCAAATTGGCTGAATTGACCTTCGTGCTGGGCCAGGCGGTCCGCTACCGCCCACAATACCGCCGGGTTGACGCCAAGCCCGACATGGCTGGCGAGGTATACCTCGACATTCTCAGCCGTCGCCGATGGGCTCAGCAGGCAGGTCTGCCAATTAACCACACCGTCGGCGCGTGAAAAAATCGACGTGGTCGGAACCGACAGATCGCCGGCGAGCGCCTTGAGAAATTCGGGATCCCCGTCGACGGCTTCGCCCGACAGCGCCTCATAGAGCCGGGTTGCGTTGGTGGCGCGTACGTCATTCGCAAAGGGGCTTCCCAACGTCACGACATAGCGAACCAGCTCCGGGGCGCTCAGCGCGAGATCACGCGCATAGACACCGCCGAGGCTCCAGCCGATGATAGAGACCTTGCGGCCAGAGCCAGCATGGATTTCGGCAAGCCGATCGCGCAACGCCGCGCGCACGCGCGAGATACCGCCGAAGTTTCGGCCCATCTGCCAGGCATGGGCATCGTATCCGAGCTCGGTCAGATAGCGCCGCATCGGCGCCATCGAGAGGTCGCTGGCGAGAAATCCCGGTAATGCCAGCACCGGGTGACCGTCGCCTTTGGGCGCCCGCATCAACAGCGGCGACATCATCAGGCTGGCGTTGAATTCAAAGATGCTCCGCATCTCGGCCAGAAGCAGGCCGAGACCCGGCGGGCGAAGCGAGCTTTTCGCCGGTTGTTCGCCCCCGTCAGGCGGCGATGTCATTTCTTGTCGGATGTCCGCGCAAGTCCGGTGCCGAGACCCGTCATGGCGGCGAACATGTCGCTAAATCGTTCGGCGAATTTCGGATCGAACGACAGCCAGCTTTGCATCAACGCCTCGGGCGAGACTTTCTGGATATTGTCCAGCATCTGGCTCTGGAGCTTTTCCATCACCGCCGTCTGCATCGGCTGTACATCCGGAAGCCCGAAAAACTGCCGCGCTTCCAGCGGCGTGCAGTCGATTTCAACGTTGACCTTCATGGGTGCTCCACCTCTAGTTACCCGACGCACAACCAGTATCGCCACGATGGCTCGTGGGACGCAAGCGGTACGAAGGGAGAAGCTGGATATGGTCAACCGAACCGCTCGACCGCATAGGGGCGCGGGTCGGTAAAGGGCGTCGTGCCCGCCATCATTTCCGCCAGCAGCCGGCCGGCTACGGGACCGAGCGTGAGCCCATGATGCTGATGGCCGAAATCGAACCAGAGCCCGGCGTGGCGCGGCGCAGGGCCGATCACCGGCAGCATGTCCGGCAGGCAGGGCCGCGCGCCCATCCAGGGCTTGGCGTCGACGGCCTCGCCCAACGGAAACAGCGCATGCGCGCGCGGCAGCGCCTTTTCAACCTGAATGGGCCGTGGCGGGGCATCGCGGTGGGCGAACTCCACGCCAGTGGTCAAGCGAATCCCCCGGTTCATCGGTGCGAGCAAATAGCCTAAATCGCTATCCAGGACCGGGTGATTTAGCACCGCATTGCCGCGTGGCTTCAGATGCAAATGATAACCACGCTTGACGCCAAGCGGGATCGAATATCCAAGCGGGCGGAACACCAGATCAGACCACGGGCCAAGCGCCACCACCGCCTCGCGCGCCGCCGCACCGTCGACACGCCATCCGCCCGATTCCTGCGCGAGCGTTCGCGCATCCGCCACGACGAAGCGCCCGCCTTTGCGGACAAACAGATCGGCATAGGCCTTGGCCAGCGCGCCGGGATCGGCAATGAATCCCGGCGTCGGCCAATAGACGGCGCCGGCGAAATCTCCGGTCAGACCGGGTTCGCGGGCTGTGATCGCCGCTTTGTCGAGAATTTCGCTGGGAACGCCATATTGTTTCAACCGCTCGGCATCGCGCGCGGCTTTGGTCAGGCTGGCTTGCGAGCGATACAACTTGATCCAGCCGGTGCGGCGTAACAGCTCCGGAACGCCGGCTTCCGCGATCAGCGCCTCGTGCTCGACAAGACTACGCTGGATCAGTGGCCATTCCGACATCGCGCTGTGTAATGCTCGCGCCGGCGTAGACGCCAGATAATAGCGCACGAGCCAGGGCAGGAAATCCGGCAGCTCGGAAAGCCGGTATTGCGAGTTCGGCGAGCGATTGAGCGCATACTGGAAAATCTGCTTGACGTCGCGAGGGAACATGAGCGGAAAGACCGAGGCACATTCGATGATCCCCGCATTGCCGTAGCTCGTCTCTTCGCCGGCGCGTTCATTCCTGTCAATCAGGATGACGTCGCGGCCGAGCTTTTGCAGATGCAAAGCCGCGCTGACGCCGACCATGCCTGCGCCCAGCACAAGCACATCACCCTTCGGTTCCGCCATTGGTACTTCCTCATCTTTGGCGCAACCACGAAGCCGCCAGCGTAGAACTAAAGGCGGGCCCGATGCCCGCAAACCGTTAGCCAGAGGAAATCGCCTTTGCGTGGCGGCTAAACTCTGGCAACATGGTTTAGTTATTGCATAAGCGAAGTGTACACCAGCGCGGAGAGCGTTCACCAATGCTGTTACGTCAGATCTTGCTTGCAACGGCCACCGCATCGATTGTCGCCTTTGCCGCGATGCCGGCCTCAAGCCAGACCGTACGCTACGCCAATCAGGGCGAGCTCAAATCGCTCGATCCCTATACGCTCAAGGAAACGACGACCATCGCCCATCATGCCCATGTCTATGAGGGCCTGGTCAGCCGCGACAAGGATCTGAAGATTGCTCCGGCGCTGGCCGAAAGCTGGGAGACCCCGGAGCCGACCCGCTGGCGTTTTCACTTACGCAAGGACGTCAAGTTTCACAACGGCGACCCCTTCACCGCCGATGACGTGATTTTTTCCGCCGACCGCGTGCGCGCCAAGGGTTCAAACTTCCTCACCAACGTTCCCGCCGACGCCAAATTCATCAAGATCGACGACTACACGGTGGACGTTAAACTCGACAAGCCGAATCCCATTCTGACTTCACAATGGGACGGCTGGTTCATCATGGACAAGAAATGGTGCGAGGAAAACAATTCCACCGCGCCGACGCCGGCTTCAGCCACCACACCGAGCTACGCGTCACTGCACGAGAACGGCACTGGTCCGTTTATCATCGAAAGCCATCAGCCCGGCGTAAAGACCGTGTTCAAGGTCAATCCGAACTGGT
>CAVVZW010000176.1:0-17116 GCA_963752265.1 uncultured Alphaproteobacteria bacterium | reverse complement strand
GGAGCCGCCGTTCAAGCTAGGGGAGAACTGACATCTGGGGTGCGGGCATCTTCCCGTTATAAGCGAGAGCTGCGGCGCGCGAAGACTGCGCTAACCACGCCAAGCGGATTGTCCGGCGCTTCCCGAGGGAGCCGGTAGTTCTACGGGGCTGGTTTCAGCCCGCATTAAAGCGGCGAGCCTATAGATTGGGGCTCACTCCCTGGGAAAACTCTGATGACTTTCAAGTTCAGCTCGCCTCAGGCGATCAGGTCGGCGAGTCAGCGCGCGCTGGCCAGCCGCTGGGATGAACTGGCCGCCGGCCGGCGCTTTCCGGAGCTTTCGGAATTGGAGGGGATCGAAGACCGCCTCGAACCCAAGGAATTGGTGGTGTGGAACGTGGAGGGTGAGGGCCGGCTGATGAAATTCAGGGCACTCTATCAGGGCGAAAACGTCGTTCAGGTTTTCAATGCAGACTGGGCCGGCATGACCATGGAATTGGTCGTGCCGATGTCGCTTCGCAAGGTGGCGCTGGATGCCGCCAAGCAATGCGTCGCGAGCGGCTGCCTCGTCTATACGATTATGTCCACCATCGATGCCAGCGACCAGCGGGTCGATTGCGAGCGGCTGTTATTGCCGTTCGGACGGGGCGCGAAGGTCGAGCATCTGATATCGTCGTTGCAACTGACCGCCGATCAGAGCCGGCCGCGGATTCTCAAGCATTTCGAGATTCAGACCGACGCGGTACTGGAGATCAAGATCAAATCGGGCTTCACTGCCAGCGCTCGAGCAGCCGTCGCGGGCGGCAAGGTGGCGGGCAAAGGAGGCGAGCTGCGAAGGGCGGCGCGCCGGGACATCAAGCGTACGGCACGGATCAGCTTTGCAAGGCGGAACATGACCTGTACCGTCCGCAACCTCTCGGCCACAGGGGCCGCGATCGATACGACGAACCTTGCGGCCATTCCCGACGACTTCGGTCTCGTGCTGGAGATGGAGTCGGCCGAACGGCGCTGTCATGTGGTGTGGCGCAGGAAGAACAAGATCGGCATCCAGTTCAGCTGAGCTTGCCGATCCGGCCGAGATGGGTGAAGCCGAATCCGCTCGCATATTTCAGCCCGTAACCCAACGCGCGGTCGAAGCCGATATGCGCCAGCCAGATCAGGGCAGGGAAGAGCATGTACGGCGAGATCAAACCGAACTTCATCGCCGAGAGAATTGCTATCGGAGCAAGCGTGCTGTGTGCGGCGTTGTAGACCCAAGCGCCGATCTTCGGGCCCGCCAGATAGCCCAGAAAGCTGAGATCGGGCGCCAGGAATAGCGCCAAATAGAGCAACCACGGGCCGCCCCAGGAGGCATACAGCCACGTCGCGCCGGCAAACAGAGTTGCACCCTCGAGCCGCAGCAGGATGCGCACGCCGCCCGTCACGGCGCCGGAAATAGGCAGGTTTTCTGTCTCGGTCACGGCTTGGCTCCCCGGTTCGTTCCGGCCTGATATCAACCGTGCTTGGCGGCGTCGAGAAGGGCTGCTTATCGCTCCACCGAATGAGGCAGGCGACCTTTCGGGGACGTTTCCTCATCGCAAAAGGCCTGTTAGAACGAAAGCGAAATAGGGCTGGAAACGACGACATGAAAGACATCCTGGATACCCTTGAAGAACGCCGCGCGGGCGCAAGGCTCGGCGGCGGCGAGAAGCGCATCGCAGCCCAACACGCGCGCGGCAAGCTGACGGCGCGGGAGCGGATCGAGCTTTTGCTCGACAAGGGCAGTTTCGAGGAGTTCGACATGTTCGTCGAACACCGCTCCACCGAGTTCGGCATGGAAAAGAACAAAGTGCCGGGCGACGGCGTGGTCACCGGCTGGGGCACCGTGAACGGCCGCAAGACGTTTGTCTTTGCCAAGGATTTTACCGTGTTCGGGGGATCCCTATCGGAAACCCATGCGCTGAAGATTACCAAGTTGCAGGACATGGCGATGAAGGCGAGGGCGCCGATCATCGGGCTGTATGACGCGGGCGGCGCGCGCATCCAGGAAGGCGTCGCGGCGCTCGCCGGCTATTCCTATGTGTTCCGCCGCAACGTGATCGCGTCCGGTGTGATCCCGCAGATCTCCGTCATCATGGGCCCTTGCGCCGGCGGCGACGTCTATTCGCCGGCGATGACCGACTTCATCTTCATGGTGAAGAATACCAGCTACATGTTCGTCACCGGCCCCGACGTGGTGAAGACCGTCACCAATGAAGTTGTCACCGCCGAAGAACTCGGCGGCGCGTCCGTGCATGCCACGCGCTCCTCGATTGCGGACGGCGCGTTCGAGAACGATGTCGAGACGCTGTTGCAGATGCGCCGTCTGATCGATTTCCTGCCGTCCAACAACACCGACGGCGTGCCGGAATGGCCGAGCTTCGACGACATCGAACGCGTCGATCTCTCGCTCGACACGCTGATCCCCGACAATCCCAACAAGCCCTACGACATGAAGGAATTGATCCTTAAAGTGGTGGACGAGGGGGATTTCTTCGAAATCTCGGAAGCCTTCGCCAAGAACATCGTCACGGGCTTTGGCCGTATCGCCGGCCGCACCGTCGGCTTTGTCGCCAACCAGCCGATGGTGCTGGCGGGTGTGCTCGACAGCGATGCCTCGCGGAAAGCCGCGCGCTTCGTGCGGTTTTGCGATGCTTTCAACATCCCGATCGTCACCTTTGTAGATGTGCCCGGCTTCCTGCCCGGCACGGCGCAGGAATATGGCGGGTTGATCAAGCATGGCGCGAAGTTGCTATTCGCCTATTCGCAATGCACGGTGCCGCTGGTCACGCTGATCACCCGCAAGGCCTATGGCGGCGCGTTCGACGTGATGGCGTCCAAGGAAATCGGCGCCGACATGAATTACGCCTGGCCGACCGCGCAGATCGCTGTCATGGGAGCCAAGGGCGCGGTCGAAATCATCTTCCGCGCCGACATGAACGATCCCGCCAAAATCGCCGAACGCACCAAGGAATATGAGGATCGCTTCCTGTCGCCCTTCATCGCCGCCGAGCGCGGCTTTATAGACGACGTCATCATGCCGCATACGACGCGGCGGCGGATCGCCCGTGCGCTCGCGATGCTGCGCGACAAGAAGGTCGAGATTCCGATCAAGAAGCACGACAATCTGCCGTTGTGAGGAATGAACACTCCGGCTCGGAATGGTGGTGATGAATTCGGCTGGATCTCCTTGAGTCCGATGACTGACGACGAAGACACCGACGAAATTTCACGGATCGAAGATCGCATTGAGGCGTTGGCCGAGGTCGCGGAGCGGTGCCGGAAGTTCATTCTGGCCTCCAAGATCGCGATCGCCAGCGGCGCCATCTTGCTGCTTGTCACGATACTCGGCCTGTTCGGGGGCGGCGGTGTGGGCGCGCTGCTCGGGGCGATTGCTCTGGTGCTAGGCGGAATCGTTTCACTCGGATCGAACCTCAGCACGCTACGCGAGACCGAGGCTGACATTGCCGACGCGGAAGCGTTGAGAGCGGATTTGATCAGCGGGTTCGAGCTTCGGGTGGTGCATGATGCGCCGATGAAGCTGATGTGATTTAGCGTTTCTGGCAACGGGCGCTGGCGCGCCGTCATTGCGAGGAGGCGTTCGCGACGACCCGTCTTCGCTCGATTAACGAGCTTCGCCGGGTAGGAGTCCGCCGAAGCGCCCTTGGCGTAGGCGGAAGCAATCCAGAGTCGCGCGGGTCGCTCTGGATTGCTTCGCTTGCGCTCGCAAATGACGGAAGATGCTTTGCTTATGTGGTCGCGCCGGTTACATTTTGCGCAATCGGGAACGGACCTCAACCGATGTCTACGCTCTTTGCCTTCCTGCATCACCTCTTCGCGTTTACGCTGGTGGCCGCACTCGCCATCGAGTTCACATTGATCAGGCAAGAGCTGACGCTCGCCTCCGCGCGGAGGTTGCAGGTTACCGACCTTGTGCTCGGCATTGCCGCCGGCTTGTTGCTCGTGATCGGGTTGCTGCGGGTGTTCTTCTTCGAGAAGGGGGCGGCATATTACTGGCACAACCATGCCTTCCTGACCAAGTTCGGCCTGTTCGTCATTGTGAGCCTTCTATCCATCATCCCCACCCGGGAATTTCTGTCCTGGAGCGGCGCCATCAGAGCGGGGCAGGTGCCGGTGATGGATGTGTCGCGCCGCAAGCGTGTCATGATGGTCATTCACGCGGAGCTTGCAGCGATTGTCATTATTCTGTTGTGCGCTGCGATTATGGCGCGCGGCGGTTGGGTTTAGTTCGCACTGCAAGCGAGCGTTACGTTGCACTGCAAATAGGCAACGCTAGCTTTCAAAAAATTTTCATCGTGCCGTCACCGAAGCGCGGGCGCTTGAACCATTTTGCGAAAACAGCAGACGTAACCCGTGGTGAGTTCAGCGAACGTTCATCCTGATGCGGTGAAACTGTTCGTCTTCTCTCACCTCATGAAAGGGGCGTTAAGTGATGAAGCTTGGGGATCTCTTGAAATTCAGTGCCGGACTGATCGCGGGCACGATCTTTCTCGCTGTGAGCGCACAGGCTGCGCCCGTACCCCCGGTTTCGGGCCACGCATTTGTACCTGCTGTGGTCAACGTTGAACCAGCGGTTGTCTCGCAGAGCGAAGTCGATCAGATGAAGCCCGTGCAGGTGCGTTGGCACCACGGTCACCATCATCACTGGCATCATCGCCACTGGCACCACCATCACTGGCGTCACCACCACCGCTGGCACCGTCATCACTGGCATGACCATCATCGGTAAGGTGGTCTAGAACCGGGACACCGGTCTATTTGGCCTAAATCATTTTCAGCGCAGACCCATAGAAAGGAATGTTCATGAAGATCATCGCCGTGTCCTTGTTCGCGATCGGCCTCGGCCTTGCGTCGATGTCGGCATCGAGCGCCATGCCAGTGGCTCCGCTCGATCAGGCGGCCGCGGCCGACGCTGCCACCATTCCGGTGGCTGGAGGCTGTGGACCGGGCTGGCATCGCGGGCCGTATGGCGGCTGTCGTCCGATGTACAACTGCCCGCCCGGCTGGCATTCCGGGCCGTTCGGCCGCCGTTGCATCCGCAACTGGTAAAAGCAATGGGCGGGAATTTCCCGCGCTTTTTGCTTGATCTTTCTTGCTTGGTCTTTCGCTTCGTGGAACAGCTCAACAAAAAACCCCGCCGGTTTAGGCGGGGGTTTTCGTATTCGGTGCTGGCGATCAGATCGGACGGCAACGTCCATAACGCCAGACAAATCCGATCGGGCAGGCGCGGCCGGGAACAACCACCACCGGCCGCTCGACCACGACGGCGCCGGGAACGACCACCACGGGACCACGGTTGGGCCGGCACTCGCCGTACGGGTTACGATGGAAGCCGGGACCGCAACCGCCTTCGGCGCTGGCGCTGCCGATACTCGCAACGGTGCCTGCGATCAGTATTGCAGCTGCGAAAAGAACCTTCATGTTGTCTCCCTTCTTAAGGCCGCAATGCGGCATCTTCTGAGATCGATAAACAAATCGACGGGCTAGGATTGCCACCGTTTAGAACACGCTACAAGCCTATCGGGCAAACACTAGGGAGCCCCGTGTGAACCCTCTATGAATAGGGTGATCGAGCGGCTTAGGATTATTTCGCCAGGAAAGCCAGCATCAGCGCGTTGAATTTGTCCGGTGCGTCCAGGAACACCAGATGTCCGGCATTTTCGATCACTTCAGCGCGGCCATGGGCCATCTGCGCCGCGAGCGCTTTGGCGAGTTCCGCGTTCTGGCCCATCTTCGGCCGCAGCGCTTCCGGCGCATTCGGCCTGCCGGGCGCGTTATGATCGTCGGCGCCCATGATGAACAGCGTAGGCGTCGTTACAAGTGGAATCTCGTGCACCACCGGCTCGCGGTAGATCATCTGGCCGGAGGAGACAAAGGCGCGTAGCCAGCGCGGATATTCCGCCGAACCCTTGATATTGAAGCGGGCGTCGATGAAGGGCGTGATCGCCTCTGGTGGGATTTTCGGCGAGTAATTCGTCTCAAGCTGTTTGCGATAACCTTCAGCGGTGAGCTTGTCCTCGTTGTCGATGATTTTTTCGGTCGGCGTCGGCGGCACATACAGCCTGTAATCTTCAAGGCCGATCGGGGCGGCGAGCACCAGATGATTGACGCGGTCGGGATAAGCCCGGGCGATCCTCACCCCGACCATACCACCCATCGAATGCGCGACGATGTCGGCCTTGGCTATCCCGAGGTGATCAAGCAGCGTGACCGTGTTGCGCGCGAGATTATCGAAGTGAAGTTCGCCCATTGGTTTTGATGATTTTCCAAAGCCGATCTGGTCCGGCACGATCACGCGATAGCCGGCATCCAGCAGCGTCTTGATTTCGGGTGCCCAGTAGCTCGACGGGAAATTGCGTCCGTGCAGCAGCACCACGACGCGGCCGCTTTGCGGTTGCGCCGGGGTGATGTCCATATAGGCCATGCGAAGCTGCTCGCCGTCGTTGACAAGCGGCAGCAGGTTCACGGGGTAGGGATAGGGGAAGCCCTCAAGGCCGATACCATACGGCTCGCGCTCGGCGGCTTGCGCCGGCGCAAGGGAAAAAGCGAGCAGGGTGGCTGAGGCCAGGATGAGAAACGGAACGTGCTTCATGCAAATCTCCCGGCTGAAATTAGGCTTGTTCGCGCAGGGAGTTCTATTTTGCCTTCATTTCCTCTTGGGTCTTTGCCACCGCCTTGCCGAGTTCCACCTTCAGCGGCCCCATGGCGTCGGCCATGTATTTCCCGAATTTTGTCATGGCGGACTTTCCAACCGGCGAACCGTAGAAATCGGCGATCGCCTTTAGTTCGTCGGCGGAAAAGTTGTTGATCATCGCCGTCCGCATCAGATTGGTTACCGCGTTCATGTCCAGATTCTTGGTCATCAGGGTAATGAAGATGGGACGCTGGTCTTCGGGCAGCGTTGCCGCCATCTTCTCCGACATGTCATTGATCAGGCTTTGAGCGGGAACCGCTTGCAAATAATGGTCCGCCTGGGCGGCACGGTTTTCGGGCGTATCCTCGAGCGCCAGCGCCGGAACAGCAAAGGCCAGGCAGGAAATCGAAATCGCAGCAAACAGTTTCACAACGTAGTTCATCGTACCCTCAATTAAGATTATCGAGCGAAGATATCTATCATACGGCGGGTAACGCTCGCATGACGAATATGGAACCCCACGCGCTCGGCGTTAGTCCCCCGCGGCCCCGAACAGCGCGGCAAAGCGCTTCTCGCCCTGGCGGGTGAATTGGACCACCCGGCTGCCCCGTGTCGGATCGCGTGCGGCCCACTTCAATTCGGTGAAACGCTGCAACAGGGCCGCACCCAATGTGCCAGCCATATGATGGCGGCGTTCGCTCCAGTCGAGGCAAGCCTTGCAGACCGGACGGCGGGGATGGGCGAGTGCGTCAGCATCGATCTGAAGTGCGCTTTCGAGGAAGCGGTGGCCCTCGGTCGTCAGTTCGATGTCGTGTTTGTGCTGGCGCACGAGCTTTTGCCGCCGCAGGCTATCGAGCATCTGTACGCCCAGATCACCCGCCAGATGGTCGTAGCAGACCCGTGCGTGGCGCAGCGCCGGGTCTTTCGGCCCGGTGCGTACGCGCATATGGCCGGCACGGGCGGCCAGCGCCGCCAGCCCCTCGAGCACGCCGCCGACATCGGGATCGGCCAGGCGATAGTAACGGTGGCGGCCCTGTTTTTCCTGCTCGATCAGGCCGCCGGCCTCGAGTTTTGAAAGGTGCGAACTTGCCGTCTGCGGCGTGATGCCGGCTTCTTGCGCCAGTTCGCTTGCGGTAAGCGCGCGGCCGCTCAACAGCGCGGTCAGCATGTTGGCGCGGGCGGGGTCTCCCACGAGGGAGGCGACCATGGCGATGTCGGGACCTGCTTTCATCATTCGATGGTAGCCGAAGCATTGATGATGATCAAGGCGCTAGTAGTCAACTCGTCATTCCGGGTTCGATGCAGCGCATCGCTCCGGGATGACGTCGCATTCGTGCAGGAGGTTCCCCGTGACCATCACCGTGTTTATCCGCTACCAGCTCGATCCGTTCAAACGCGCCAAGTTCGAGGAATATTCGAAGAACTGGCTGTCCATCATTCCGCGATGCGGCGGCGATCTCCTCGGCTACTGGATGCCGCACGAGGGTACCAACAACATCGCGTTTGCGCTGATTTCCTTCGAAAGCCTTGCAGCGTACGAGACCTACCGTGCGCGCCTTCGTACCGACAAAGAAGGGATGGCGAATTTCAATTTCGCCGAGGAGCACAAGTTCATCCTCGCCGAGGAACGGACGTTCCTGCGGCAAGTGACAGCATAGTGTCAGCATCGAGGTTCTGTTGACTGGCGCGGTCTTCCACGCCGGGATAACGTGGCCAAATCAAAGAGAAAAAGAGGAGGGACGCCGATGCCGATTTCATTGGCCGACAAACGAGTGACATTCCGCAAGCTGCATGAAAGCGGCTGCTTTCCGATTCCCAATCCCTTCGATGTCGGGTCCGCCAAGGCGCTGGCGCAGATGGGGTTCAAGGCGCTGGCCTCGACCAGCGCCGGCTTTGCCTGGACCATCGGCAAAGCCGACAACCGTGTCACCGTCGACGATGTCTGCTCGCATCTCTCTGATTTGTGTGCGGCGGTGGATGTTCCGGTCAATGCCGATTTCGAAAACGGCTTCGCACATGAGGCAGATCAAGTCGCGGTCAATGTCTCGCGCGGGGTGAAGACCGGCGTGGCGGGCCTTTCGATCGAGGATTTCGACCGGCGATGCGTCAAAGCCGCTGTATGAGCGTACGCTGGCGGTCGAGCGGATCAAGGCGGCGCGCGCGGCGATCGATGCCGACCGGAGTGGTGTGTTGCTGACCGGCCGCTGCGAGGGTTTTCTGGTCGGCCAGGATGATCTTGCCATGGTGATCGACCGGCTGTGCGCCTATGCCGAGGCTGGCGCGGAATGTCTGTATGCGCCGGGCATCAAGACCCGGGAGCAAATTACGGCCGTGGTGAAGGCGGTCGCGCCCAAACCGGTCAACCTCCTGATCGGCGCGTCCGGCCTGTCGGTTGCGGAAGCAGCCGACCTCGGCGTGCGCCGGATCAGCGTCGGGGGTTCGCTCGCCCGTACCGCCTGGACGGGCTTCATGCGTGCGGCGAAAGAGATCGCGGAGCAGGGCACCTTCACCGAACTCGCCAAGGGCTATTCAGGTGGCGAGCTGAACAAGATGTTCCGTTGACGCCTGACGAGACCGAGATGACCAAAGCGCGATGCGATTGAGCTAAAATCGTCATCGCGCTTTGGTTCTTTGATTTAGGCCATTGCGAGAGCTACGCGAGTTCGCGAAGCTCGGCATAGCTCATGGCACGCAGAGACGCGCCGTCGAAATAGACGAAACGCAGTCGGCGGCGGCGCGAGACGAAATTCGACGGTAGCGGATCGTAGCGGAAAGTGCCGCCGCCTAGATGCGGCGTGAGGCTGCCGACATCGGTGAGTGCGTCGATCTCGACCCGCAGCAGTTTCAGGTTGGCCTCGCCAACCGCGATCTCGAACGGGATTCGCGCAAGGCGCAGGAAGCTGGTGGGGTCCGGCGCTTGAAAAAAGCCGTCGACGAACGCCGCCTCAACCTTGTCGAGATCCGGCTCGGGTGCTGCCGCCTGTTCCTTCGCACCGTCGGGCTGGTGCGGCGTCTGCCACTGCACCGGTGCGCGATGGGAGTGATGGTTGTGGCCTGCGCCGTGCGGCGGATGGTCATGGCTGTGGTCATGGTCGTGGCTATGGTCATGTCCGTGATCATGCCCGTGGCCGTGGTGATGGCGATGCATGGCGGCCCTCAATACGTTACTGGTTTGTTAATGATCTTCTTGTGGCTGCCGAGCTTGCCGTGGGCGACCATCGAGCCCAGTGCCTCGACCACCACGCGTGCGCCGAACAGCGCCGTGATGTCAGACGTATCGTAAGGCGGCGAGACCTCGACCACCTCGAGACCGCAAAGGCCTTCGGCGGCGACCAGCCCCAGGATCTTCAGAGCCTCGCGCGGCAGGAAGCCGCCTGGCTCCGGCCAGCCGGTGCCGGGAACGAAGCCGCAATCGATGGAGTTGACGTCAAAGGAGATGTAGACGGCGTCCGCGTCCTTCCACGCCAGTTCCAGCGCGATCTCAGCGGCTTTTTCCAGCCCGATCTTTTCGATATCGGCAATCGTCAGCACGTTGGTGTTCCGCTTGCGCGCCACCTCGACGCCTTCGCGCGGCACCTGCCAGCCGCCGATGCCAAGCTGCACCAGGTTGGTCGGCGACACGTTTGGCAGGTTGGTCGCCCAATACCACGGCGTGGTGTGCATGCGCTCGTCGATCGTTTATTTAATAATTTTAGCCTATCGTTAATCGTCTCAACAATATAAACTCCCTGAAAGTGCCTTAGCAGCAGTTGACTGAGCAAGTCTTGATGAAGAGATCAACATAAAACATCATTCTGCAACCATGCTTCTGAAATGGTTCTGCGTTGTAGTCTACGCAATCCATGTACAAATCCATGAATGGTCTGATATTATATTTACTGTAATTTGTAACGTGCGATATTAAATGTTAATATACCAAATTATTTTGATTTCAAATGTAAGCTATACCATGATCTCACTCGCCGTTAATTTCAGTGATAAAAGACCACTGTTGACGAATATGCGGCATTGTGAACGTGTTTTAAAATTCATCTTGTATATTTGTAGTGTGCTTGACTGTCCATTGACTAATGACTATACACTGACTAATGCATTAGTTGTCACTTTGCATAATATAATATGATATCATATTCACATGCCATTATATTGCCCAACAACATGGTACTTCAACGCGTTTGATATTCTAGCGCTTGTTAGGGGCTGTCTATAAATTACGTCATGCTCAAATTGGGGGAGGGGTAATGATAAGCGAAGCGCTTTGACAGGGGTGTGTTGGGGTCTGGTTATGTTTGACATTACAATCCTTTGTGTTTTACAAAATTTGAATTTTTGTACTCATTGCCAATGATCTTTTATCAATTATCCGAATATCTTGAATTTTTTTGAAAAAACTTTTTTTTATTGACACAATTTTTTTTGGAAATTGCGGGATGAATAACTAGCCCATGGTGTGGCTACTTTTTTGGAGTGGTCAGACGAACTTGAAGTCAGTGAACGTGCGAACAAAGAAAGGGGTAAAATTTGCCATAAAATGCATGACATATTTTATGGATGGCCCCGCGTGCAGCTTTGTATTGACATGCAAGCAATAGTTTGCTAGATTAATTTGTTGTCAGTCACCTTGTGTTTGTGTGTCGAGTACTTCAAGCCGTAAAGTTTTAAAGCACTGAGAAGACGAATAATGTAAATCTATTACAATGAAGATTACTTCTGTACTTATTTGACACGGTATGTCCACAAGTAGGCCTTACCTGGCCTACATGCAGGAGCTGTTTGTACATTTCTAACTCCGAATGCGCGTTTTTTTCTTCAATTTTTAATTGTTGTTATTCACGATTGTCGCTACATGGCATGATCTGAAAAGAGCGCTCTGGCCGTATTCGCTGCCGTAACTGCCAGATATTTTTGCGGAGACAATTCTTAGTTAGAATCAATGAAGACGAAGCCCAGTATTGGGCGGAAATCGGTGACCACTGAGCATAGCTGGACTGTGTTCCATTGCGTTTCATTTTTGCGTTCGCTTGTTTATAGTAATTTGCAACGTTGTAGTTAGATTTATGTTGTTTGACGATGTCAGAAATGACTGAACGCTGCTTGAGATCTGTCAATGGTGAGCAATGAATATTTCTAACAGTTTTAACCTAGCAATCTTTTTACCTGTTTAAGTTTCAGTTTGCTAAATTAATGCATTAGTTGCAATTTTGGGGCAACTTTGTTATTGACTCGAGAGGTTGTGGGAACATCTTTTTAGGCAGTATTGACAATTCTTTCCATCATTCACAATCCTTGAACACCAGATATAGGTTATCGACTATGATTCCAGTCCCTTGGTTATACATGTACATGTGTATTAGTTTATCCACGTTTTTCATGGAAGACCACGAAGTGGATGGACAATATCACGGAGTGTTTTTTTTATATTTTATATTTCTAACTAGATATAAACAAGATATACTATTTTATTATACCAATATCGTTTCATTTGGATCGTCTAAACATAATTTATGCTTCTTTTTATGGAGAATGAAAGTTTAAGCGGAATATGCACGGTCATTATTTAATATTTTTATGGAATTAAGTGTTTTATGGTGTTTGGAATTATTTTTGACATTGTACTGGTTAGAACATTAAATCAAACTGCATAATAATCTAGTGCGTTTGTAGAATGAGATTTCCATTGACAATAAAATTTCTGCCTTTTGCTGTAGGGGCTAATTATTGTATATCTCTAGCAACAATGATACACTGATGTAATTGATAAAACTTTCTAAAACACGTTTGATGGAAATCAATCAATTCAAATCAATGAAATGCAAGTCAAGCTTTCGCGATGATCTTGTTCGATTTTGGATCTAATTAATGAGATAAATTATTGGTGTTCGCATTTCGTTTGACTTGTCACCTATAAGATATTATTCACTCCGAATGGATCTGAATTATTAGTAGCGATTTGATATAATTATATACATGTATTATAAGTTAGAGCTGTTACTTTCTGATCGTACGATTGGTTAGATCCGTCCATTTTCGTCCATTATCCGTATATTATGTACACACGGGAAGCCAAGCGTTAAAACCTCCAAGGCTATGTTTTTCTATCTCCATAATGTTTAAAATTATTACACTTATATGGGTCGAGTCATGCTTAAAATTATTATGTTTATAGGGGTCGTATCATGTTTAAAATTATTATTCTTATAGGGGTCGTGTCATGTTTAAAATTATTATGCTTATGGGGGTCAAGTCATGTTTAAAATTATTATGCTTATCGGGGTCGAGTCATGTTTAAAATTATTATGCTATAGGGGTCGATTCAGGAATTGGTCTGTTCGTGTGTACATAATTTATAAACAATTGTTATAAACAATTATTCATTATAATTTTTTATAAACAATTTATAATCAATTTATAAACATTTGCAATGGTCACATTGTTGAACCAATAGCCTAGTGATTGAGAGATATTTAGAAAGTCTTTGCTTTATTTTGACTATTTTCAAACAAACGCGCAGCAATATGATTGTTGATATTAGTAGTTCTATTGATTCGGAGATGTTTAAATCTATAAATATTGTGCGAATAATTTCTAGAGTAACGTTTCATTTTGTCCTAGAATTGATTAGAATTGCTACGTTTGATGGTTTCGAATGATTTCATTCTGGGTGACTTAGGCAAGAGAGAAATTTGAATAGGCTTCGGCTGAGAGCGCCTCCAAATTTCCGGAAGCTCAGCTGAATGGGCTTGAACAAATTTGAAGACACTTTTTACTCATTTGGGCAAACGACATCTCCCCGAAAACCCATGCCTGGCTTTGCCAATACTTTATCAATCAATTTGTTTCTTTAAAAAATTGATTGCAAATACAACGATGCTGATACTATATACATGTATATATATAACAGTGGCAAACTAATTTAGTTCAAACTAGAGTTTCTTCAATAAGGCCTTCGCCTTCTATGTTAGAGAACTTTTTGACAATAAATTAATTTTAATTTTAAATGGTAACATGATGCATTTATTACTGGTATAGTCCCAGTGGTTAAAGTATAAAATCGGAGGAGGCGGATCCCTATCAATTTCAGGGCCCCTGAGAGATCCGGCTGATATCTCCCGGTGCATTGTTGATGTCAATTGGGCCCCGGATCTCTCGATAGTAAAATTTCTGGGCCCCGGATCGCAGATCCGGCAAGATCCGGCTTACTTTAACCACTGTATGGTCTTCATCGAGCGCCAATTTATGTTTCTGCAGTAGCTTTCATTGGCGAGTTTTTCTTTATAATAAAGTTTTGTCAACATAAAAAATTGTAGTCGTTTCAATAATATTGCTCGTAGTTCTACTGCATAGTATGGAGAGTTGTAGTAGCGGTCATTGGAAGAATTTATTGTGAAAATTTGAAAAAGCGTCAAAATCATGTCTTTTTGTATTATTTTGAAGTGCTATTTTAAAAATCAAGCCAAATATTTTTTTGTTTCGTATAGGCTATCTTTTTTCTCGCTGAAGATTTTGATTTTTCTTAAAACTTGGTTAATATTTTCAAATTCCTGCAGCAAGCCATTATAGAGTCTCTCTAATTATAATCTCACCAAGCGACTATTTACACTGTCTTGACCCGCATTACCTTTCTATTTACGCCGTGAATAAGCCTAATCATAGGTGATAGGTCCTATACAGTATTTTCTTAAATACATATTTTGCAATTAATGGAATATCATAGCCTCACCTGACCGGCCCAACCTTAACCCGTAACAACCCCAGTAGTTAGTTGTTATTTCTTATCCTTACCGTTAATCATCTAATCGTAATCAGGTAATCGTAAACATTGTTCATTTTGCATTTTTCACAATGTTCTATTCGAAAAAAGGTCAATATTTTTCTCCCTGCCACACTTGTTAACTTCCTGTCCAAAAAGTATTTCATATCACGAACTACCGCCTCCCCTTTCCCCCTTTCGAAACTGTTCACAATTTTAAGGTTCTTTTTAAATTATCAAATTTTCACTCAAACTAAAAATCTGATAAAATTTAGTACAATTTCTGCACACATAAATGTTGTGAAGTCACACCTAGCTACAGGGGTGTAGTCGGGGCCATACGGGCCCATACGGCGTATGGGTACTTTTTGGATTTTTTTAAAGAGGCCATACGGTCGTATGGGCCGTATGGGTACTATTTTTCATGTACTAATGAAATTTTGTGAACGAGGCCATACGGTCCTATGGGCCGTATGGGTACTATTTTTCAGTACCCATACGCCGTATGGGCCCGTATGGCCCCGACTAATGATGACCCCCATAAAGTATTGCAAATTGTCATTGAGCACCCTCTAAATTATCTGACAGGGAAAAACACCTTTGAAGGCTTCGATTTGACCCCCCCCCCCCCCCCGGTCGTTGTAGGCAAAACCTTTCGAGAGGGGGGGTCAACCGCGAGAGGGAATTTTTTTCGATTTGCACCCCCCCCCCCCCCCCCGGTCGCGAGTCTCACGGGAGGCGCCATAAGAGACCGTATGGCCGGAACTTTTTTTAGGACTACACCACTGCCTAGCTAGGCTACCCTGTGGTCTGTAATCTATAAGCTGTTCTGTGTTTATGGGTACGGACTACCCTCCGCGCCACATCGTACCAGATTCATACTGCGTTGAGGCGCCTATTCCCAGTACTCTGTTACTTTATGGTAGACCCCTCGAGTCAAAATATTTTGAAAGGTTTTAATTGGTTGTCAACCTTGTAATTGTTAGACAATAAATATAACCGCAGCCATGATGGTGGGTGTGATTCTTTACCATTTTTTTTCCGAAAATCATGATTTTGACTTGGACTCACCTAATACGTGAAATGCTGATTGTTACTATTGATTCTATATTAGGGTATTTAATAAGCATGCAACTTGAGCTGCTTGGTAGAGTATTTGTTGCCATTCTTAACTGACTTGGTGCCACCCTCTTTATAATACTAGGCCTATCCCACAAACTGATTATTAATACGGTACATATTTATAAAGACGCATGCTGGACCCCAACTAGGCAGCCCCTCCCTACCCCCCCTCCAGCACCCCCTGGCGGCTTGCGGCCGCTTCAGAGATAATTTTGGGGGAAAAAATTGGGGGGATTTTTTGTGTGGGGTACCCCCCTCCCTCCCCCCCTCCAGCACCCCCTGATGGCCTGCGGCCGCTTCGGAGATAATTTTGAGGAAAAAGAAAATTTGGGGAAATTTTTTGGAGGGGGGAGGGCACCCTTCCCCCCCCCAGCACTGCCTGGCGGCCTGCGGCCGCCGTGGCCCCTTCGGGGCCCCTTTAGGGCCCCTTCGGGGCAAGCCCCTCGGGCGCGCCCTTCGGGCATGACCGCCGAGCGTTCGATCCGTATACACACACGCACACACGGACGAAGTTGAGCTTTCCTTATTTTAATATTAATTATATTACTTATGGCGGCCTACGGCCGCAAGAGCCCTTACGTGGCCCCTTTGAGCTCCCTTGGTCTATTGGGTTCCAATTACTAGAGGAGTATGCCCTTTGCCGGCCTTCGGGCATGCCACACCCGTCATATGGCCTGAAAATTAGGCCTCGAATTTTAAAAAACTTTATGTATCGAATTAATTACAAATAAATAAATACAAATTCAGTACAAAAAATTTGGTCACACTGGTTCGATGCCGCCATGAACCGGAAACGGAAACCAGACCAAAATATCTCAGATCATTTCTTTACAAAAAAAATTTGATATGACTTAACGTTTTCCCTGGAGTTCCCGAGATGAGATTATACGTTAATTTCCCTAAAGAGGAGGGGATAGGCTTAATTGTAATGAACCCCAATAGTCTACTATTATTGACATAATAGTAGCCTAGTTGGGGAATAAATATAGTATTGTTTTGTATTGCATGCATAGTAGTATAGTGCTAGTGGTCAAAATGTATTTTGCACCTCAGTCTAGAACTTCTGGGCATAAAGTACATTGGGTTACCCACATGTGTGTGGCTCTTTAGAAATTCAGAGCGTTCATACATTTTAGCGTGCATGCAATTTATCTATTCATTCATTTCGGTTACATGTACGGATTGTACATTATGTTATTACCTCAAGCTGGCGACCGGAAGTTCTCTAGCGACCGGAAGTTAAGTGGAAGTTTAATGGTTTTTAATTGAAGTTTTTGTAAATATTTACGGTCGCTAGAGAACTTCCGGTCGCCAGCTTGAGTTTAGTGACATTATGCGCGTACTGAATGGCTAAGGAATACAATCTATTTATAAATGATTGACGCTGTGTTTGTATGGGTTGGTCCAGGACGACATGGATGATGGGCAGGATCTGCTCGCTGACGGGGCTCGGGGCAAGGTCTGTCATCATGCATTCAACTTGTGATGATTTCACACCTCTGGGCAATAGCCTGATCACTCCTTTTCTGGCTGTACCTGATAAACCGATAGACGCAATTGCAAACTTATATTTGACTTTAGTTTTTAAATGTT
>CAVVZW010000175.1:0-7609 GCA_963752265.1 uncultured Alphaproteobacteria bacterium | reverse complement strand
ATGTTGTTATGTGGCTCCTTGGTTGCGGATTACGTATTGCTGAATACTTGTTTGTGCTGCTGGATTTCCCCGTCCGCATCGTGATGTGGTATGTGTTGTCGGAGAGCTCGGTGGAAACCATGCTCCTCCAACAGCTCTATAAGACGATGCGCAGCATTCCAGCCCTTATAGCCGAGTTGCTCGGCAACCTCGTAAGCGTGAACGGAAAATGCAGGTTGACCTTCGCTGGGTCCCCGATTGCCGTAATGCCGAGCAACGTCGCGACGCCCTCGCCCTCCTGCAGCTTGTGTTCGAGCGTCTGGAAGTCGATTTCCACTTTCTTGGTTGGCACGTCCTTGCGGACTAGGTCAATCGTGCGTGCAAGCAGTGACCGCAGCAGCTTCATGTTCACCTTTTCAAGTGCGCCACCGCTGCTGAACGCCTCGTAGCGACCCATTCGAACGACGACGCCGAGATGCTCTAATCCGAATCTCCCGGTTTTCGCCGACCGCGAGCACTCTGTCTCGCGCGGGGTACGAGTTCTCGTCAATCGCAGGGTCCCACTCGAGAATGTAGATGTTCGGGATGAGTGCGAAATCCGCGCGAATCATCCGGTCAACGTCGTAGAGCACGCTCGCGGATGTTCGGGTCGTTCGCGCCGTAGCCGATGAACAGCAGCGGATGCTCTGCGAAGTAGGTAAGCAGCTTCGCGCTCAGGTACTTCTTGTCCGTTTCGAAGGCCTCGTAGTCCCCTTGCGTTAGCACGAGCGAAAGCGGCCATCGCGACAGAGCCATGAATCTTGAAGATTTCGCCGATGGAGAGGTACGGTTGCTTCCAGAATGGTCTGGCCAACGACCGTCTCGTATTGGGGAAAAAGCGGCTCCAGCAACTCGTCGTAGTTCGTCGTTACGATAGCGTGCGGGTTAATCGCCTGCAGCGCCTTGAGTTCCGTTTTCGCCGCGTGCACCGGCTTCAGGTTGTGAAGCATCGCGGCCGTCGTGCTTCAGGAACACCTCCGTTGTGACCGCGGTATCCATCAGCGTCTCGCCCTTGCGGATCGAGGACGAGGACACCGACATGTTCATGACGTCGGCGCCGAGCCGTTTTCCCGCGAGTTCGAACGAGGACTGGGTGCGGGTCGAGGCCTCGAAGAACAGGTTGACCTGGGTACGGCCGCGTAACGAGGTGCGCTTCTTGTCGACCTGCCGGTTCAATTCGACATATTCCTCGGAAAGATCGAGGAGACCGGTGATATCGGCGGCGGAAAGGCCCTCTATGCCCAGCAAATGCCGGTGACCGAGGACAAAGGTCGATTTCGATGCTGATGTCATTAAAGCGAGAGCTATAGGCGTGAGCGCCGCACCGGGCAAGGGCGAAGAGGGAACTTAATAGTTATCCCCCGGTCTGTCGGCCTCGCTAACGTTAATCCGGGCAAGGTTTTGTCCACCATGCCGGCGCATAAACACAATTTTTCAATGCTGGAGCGGTGCTCTCCCGCGTATGATCGCGCCGTTAATCGCGCCGGCGGATGTGCGATGACATTCGCAATCCCCAAGGCACCAGTGAAGGCTGTTTGATGGATTCCCTTGATCCCGCAAGTCCGGCCGCGGCCATGATCGACGCGGCAAACCGGCCAACCCCAGGTGTCTGGAAATTCTGGGGAACCATGTTTTGGGGCGTTGCTGTTTTCGGCGGCATGTTCATCGGCCAGTTGGCTGTCGTGGCTTGGTTCTTGTTCCGGCAGAGCGAACCGATCGATCACGAAAGTTTCGCCGAAGCGGTTCGCGTCGTCGTCAGCAGCGGTCTGACGATCTCGCTGTCGGTGATTACGGGATTGCCGGCCGTCGTTGCGGTGCTGTGGATCGCGATCCGGTTCAAGCGCGCTCGCTTTGCCGACTACCTGGGGCTCCGCTCGTTCTCGTGGGCCAACCTCGCGATTGGTGTGGTCGCACTGATCGTTCTGGTGATGGGGTGGGATGCGATTTCGCGCGCAACGGGGCGCGAGATCGAACCCGGTTTCATGGGCGACGTGATGAAGACGGCCCAGGAAGACGGCGCGTTGGGGCTTCTGGTGTTTGCCTTTTGTGTGGCGGCACCGATCACGGAGGAATTCTTCGCGCGCGGCTTTCTCTATCGTGGTTGGTCGGAGTCGTTTTTGCGGGTACCCGGCGCGATCGTCCTGTCATCGCTGGTCTGGACCAGCCTGCATTTGCAATACAACTGGTATTTCCTCGGCGAGGTCTTCTCGATCGGCCTGCTGCTCGGCTATGTGCGCTATCGCAGTAACTCGACCTGGCTGACCATCATTCTGCATGGTCTCAATAACCTTGCCGCGGTGGCGCAGACCATCCTGCTTACGAGTTCATAGTTTCAAAAGCCGGTCGAGCGCGCCCTGAAGAATGAAGATCGCGGCGTGCTCGTCGATCACCTTGGCGCGGCGGGCGCGGCTCATGTCCATCCCGATCAATTCCCGCTCAACGGCGACTGTCGAAAGCCGTTCGTCCCAGAGTGCGATGGGAAGCGCCGTCAAAGCTGCGAAATTGCGGGCAAAGGCGCGCGTCGATTGCGCGCGTGGCCCTTCGCTGCCGTCCATGTTGATCGGCAGCCCGAGCACGAAGCCTGCGGCGGCGCGCTCGGTGGCAAGGTCGAGCAGGCGTGCTGCGTCAGCCTTGAATGCCTTACGCTGGATGGTCGTCACCCCCGTGGCCAACCGCCGATCGGGGTCGGACGCGGCAACCCCAATGGTCTTGGTGCCAAGGTCGAGCCCGATCAGCGCGCCGCGCGCGGGCCAGTGTGTGGCGGCTTCGATCAGGGGTAAAATGAGGGCAGGCATGAGGTTCGCATACCAAGTTACGGAGATACTTCCAACATTTGGCGATAATCCCGTCGGGAGAGGTGCGCCCCGGTTGCGGTGCAAAACCGGCCTCTGCTATACGAGGCTGAAATCCCCGTTTGAGGCCTTATATAATGTCGGTCGATGCTGCCACTGTTCGCCGTATCGCGCATCTGGCGCGGATCGGGGTCAAGGAATCGGAGGTTTCGCATCTTCAGGGCGAACTCAATGCGATGCTCGACTTTGTCGAGCAGCTCAAGGAGGTCGATGTCGAGGGCGTCGAACCCATGACTTCGGTGACCCCGATGGAGATGAAGAAGCGGGCTGACGTGGTCGATGACGGCGGAATTGCCGACGACATCGTCAAGAACGCGCCGGAGACCCAGGATCATTTCTTCCTGGTGCCGAAAGTCGTCGAGTAAACCCTCAAAGCGAGATGTCCGATGTGCATGCTCTGCGACGATGAAAAGGCCTATCGCGCCTACATGGAATATCTCGACGCCCAAGAGCGCCTGGGCAAGGTCGCTGATCCCGACAAGGCGATGGATGCGGTGCTCAATTCGCTGGAGGCCGCAAGCAAAGCCCGCGGCGAGGTGAAGCGCGACGATCCCGCCAACGACAAGACGCTCTCTCCGTTCTTCTGTAGCCCGGTGCCGCAAATCAACAAATGACCGATCTGACATCGCTGACGCTGAGCCAGGCCCGAGACGGCCTCGCGAAGAAATCATTCACCTCGCTTGAACTGACGAACGCGCATCTTTCCGCGATCGAAGCCGCGCGCGCGCTCAATGCATTCATCCTGGAGACGCCGGATCAGGCGCGCGCCATGGCGCAAAAGGCCGACGCCAGCATCAATAAGGGCGAAGCTGGTCCGCTCGCCGGCATTCCCTTAGGCATAAAGGATCTCTTCGCGACCAAAGATATCAGAACCACCGCGTGCTCAAAAATCCTCGGCAACTTCGTGCCGACTTATGAATCGACCGTCACTTCGCAGCTCTGGCGCGACGGCGCGGTGCTGCTCGGCAAGCTCAATAACGACGAATTCGCGATGGGCTCGTCCAATGAGACCTCGTGCTTCGGCCCCGTCGTCAATCCCTGGCGGCGCGAAGGCGCCAACACCACGCTGGTGCCCGGAGGGTCGTCGGGCGGCTCGGCTTCGGCGGTCGCGGCCCTTTTGTGTATGGGGGCGACCGCAACCGATACCGGCGGATCGATCCGCCAGCCGGCCGCGTTCACGGCAACCGTCGGCATCAAGCCGACCTATGGGCGCTGTTCCCGCTGGGGCATCGTCGCCTTTGCCTCCTCGCTCGATCAGGCCGGCCCCATCGGCCGCACCGTGCGCGATACCGCGATCCTGATGCGCTCGATGGCCGGCCACGATCCCAAGGACACGACCTCGGTCGATCGCGCGGTGCCGCATTACGAGGCCTCGGTCGGAAATCCGTGAAGGGCATGAAGATCGGCATTCCCAAGGAATATCGCCTCGACGGCATGCCGGCTGAGATCGAAAAGCTCTGGAGCGAAGGCGCGGACTGGCTGAAGGCGGCGGGCGCCGAACTCGTCGAGGTGTCGCTGCCGCACACCAAATATGCGCTGCCGGCTTATTATATCGTGGCGCCGGCGGAGGCTTCCTCGAACCTCGCCCGCTATGATGGTGTCCGCTACGGCCTGCGTGTGCCGGGTCGCGGCATTAGCGACATGTATGAGAACACCCGCGCCGAGGGGTTCGGCGCCGAAGTTCGCCGCCGGGTGATGATCGGCACCTACGTACTGTCGGCCGGTTATTACGATGCCTATTATCTGCGGGCCCAGAAGGTGCGCACGCTGATCAAGAAGGATTTCGAGGATTGCTTTGCGAGAGGCGTGAACGCGATCCTTACCCCGGCAACGCCGTCGGCTGCGTTCGGTATCGGCGAGAAGGGCGGCGCCGATCCCGTCGAAATGTATCTCAACGACATCTTCACGGTGACGGTGAATATGGCGGGCCTGCCGGGCATCGCCGTGCCTGCTGGCAAAGACAGCCAGGGCCTACCGCTCGGCCTGCAACTGATCGGGCGACCGTTTGACGAGGAGACGCTGTTCTCGCTTGGTGAGGTGGTCGAGCAGGCGGCGGGTCGCTTCACGCCGTCAAAGTGGTGGTGAGCATGACTGGCGTTAAAATGGCGGACCTTAAGTCCACGCTTGCGAATACAGCGCCGGAAGTTGGCCTCGCGCCACCGCTTGCCGCATTATGGTGGGCCGCCAAAGGCGATTGGGACGCCGCGCACAAGATCGTGCAGGACGAGAGTGACGCCCATTCCGCCTGGGTGCATGCTTATCTGCACCGCGTCGAGGATGATCTCTCCAACGCCGGTTACTGGTATCGCCAGGCTGGTAAACCGGTAGCGAAAAACTCGCTGGAAACCGAGTGGGAGCGGATCGCCTCGGCGCTTGGAGGTGGCAAAGCATGACGGCAACCAGCGGCAAACTGATCAAAGGCGCAACCGGCGATTGGGAAGTCGTGATCGGCATGGAGATCCATGCCCAGGTCACCTCGAACGCGAAACTGTTTTCCGGAGCTTCGACGGAATTCGGTGGCGAGCCCAACTCCCATGTTTCGCTGGTCGATGCGGCGATGCCGGGCATGCTACCGGTCATCAACGAGCAGTGCGTCGAGCAGGCGGTACGCACGGGCCTAGGCCTCGGCTGTCAGATCAACCGGCGCTCGGTGTTCGACCGGAAAAACTATTTCTATGCGGATTTGCCGCAGGGCTATCAGATCAGCCAGTACAAGTCGCCGATCGTGGGCGAGGGCGAGGTGACGGTCGAACTGGAAGGCGGCAAGACCGCCACCATCGGCGTCGAGCGGCTGCATCTGGAACAGGACGCCGGCAAGTTGCTGCACGACCAGTCGCCGACCATGTCCTTTGTCGATCTCAACCGCTGCGGCGTCGCGCTGATGGAGATCGTCTCCAAGCCGGACATTCGCGATGCCGAGCAGGCCAAGGCCTATGTGACCAAGGTGCGCTCGATCCTGCGCTATCTCGGCACCTGCGACGGTGACATGGAGAAGGGCAGTTTGCGTGCCGACGTCAACGTCTCGGTGCGCAAGCCGGGCGGACCGCTCGGCACCCGCTGCGAGATCAAGAACATGAATTCGATCACCTTCATTGGGCAGGCGATCGAATACGAAGCGCGCCGTCAGATCGAAATCATCGAGGAAGGCGGCTCGATCGATCAGGAAACTCGGCTGTTCGACCCCAACAAGGCCGAAACCCGCTCGTTGCGTTCCAAGGAAGAGGCGCACGACTACCGTTATTTCCCGGATCCCGACCTGCTGCCGCTGGAATTCACGGATGCCTATGTCGCCGAACTCAAGGCGGACCTGCCGGAACTGCCTGACCAGAAGAAGGCGCGCTTCGTCGCCGAGTTTGCGCTCTCGCTTTATGATGCCGGCGTGCTGGTGGCGGAACGCGAGAGCGCGGACTTCTTCGAGACGGTGCTGGCAAAGCTCGCGGACAAGGCGAGGGACGGCAAGCTTGCGGCCAACTGGGTGATCAATGAGCTGTTCGGGCGGCTGAACAAGGAAGGTCTCGTCATCGGCGCCTCGCCGGTCTCGGCCGCGCAGCTCGCGGGGATTGTCGACCTGATCGGCGAGGGCACGATCTCCGGCAAGATTGCCAAGGACCTGTTCGAGATTGTCTGGCAGGAGGGCGGCGACCCCCGTGAGGTCGTCGAAGTACGCGGAATGAAGCAGGTCACCGACCTCTCCGCGATCGAAAAGGTGGTGGACGACATCATCGTCGCCAATCCCGACAAAGTAGCGCAGGCCAAGGCCAAGCCGGCTTTGATGGGTTGGTTCGTCGGCCAGGTGATGAAGTCCTCCGGCGGCAAAGCCAATCCACAGGCCGTCAACGATCTCCTGAAATCAAAACTCGGCATCTGAACTTGACCGCACCGGCATCGCGCGCGACGGCCGCGCGAGCGTGCGCATAGTCACCGATCGTTCACGATGTTTGGCGATGCGCGGCCCTCCTCGTGCGCTGCCGCCCCGAATCAGCCGCAATCGATTCGAGCGAAAATCCGCGTTTGGCGAGCGTCGATGAGACGCGAAGGCGTTGATCGCAAAAATTTTTTTATTGCCAAAAATCGCGACTCAGAGTCCGCGAAGCGCCTGTTGGAGCGCCTTTGCGGACGTCTCGCGACTGTCGTCACGCAGCGATCATCGATATCGCGAATAACGAAAACCACTACAGGAGAAGTGTTTCCTGCAATTTCGCGAAGACGATCTCGCTATCTTCGGCGGATTTCCTGCAGCGACGTGCAAGCGGTTTTGCGTTGTTGCGATCGCCGTGTGCCGCGCGTTCTCGGTTTCAAGCGTCAATACTTCCTTAAGCGGGAAGATGTTTTTTTCAGTGTGTTGGTGTATTCGGGATGCAGTGCATTTCAATTCTCGAATGCACGCAGCGATTAAGCCACTATCTCAAATCGGAGGGCACTATGGCTAAGAAAGCAAAGAAGGCGAAGAAGGCGAAGAGCGCAGTGAAGAAGACTGCGAAGAAGACCCGCAAGGTCGCGAAGAAGAAGAAGTAAGCTCGCCTTACAAGAAGATGCCGGCGGTTTGATGCCGGCACGTCACGCGAGCCCTTCCGAAGTTCTGCTTCGGTGAAGCAAATCAGACGAGTGGCTCTTGTCGACGAAAGAGGGTGTCGGCGAGACATCAGGTCAAACGGCTGGATCGTCATTTGAGGGAGTTCGCTCCCGCTGAAAGCCGGTCCGGCAGAAGAAACAGGTTTTCTTCGTTCGGTGCAAATCTT
>CAVVZW010000174.1:0-3152 GCA_963752265.1 uncultured Alphaproteobacteria bacterium | reverse complement strand
GTGTTCGAGAAACTCTTCCGGATTGGCGCTATCCGACAGGATCGCGATGGTGTGGCGGAGCCAGGCGAAGGCTGAGGATTTGCGTTTCAAGCGTTCGGTCGGTGATCCCACGCCGTCTTTGTAGAAGGCGTGCGCCGCGATGCCGAACTCGGCGATCTGGTCCATATCCTCGGTGCGGATTTGCAGTTCGACGCGCTGCTTTCCCGGACCGATCACGGTGGTGTGGATCGAGCGGTAGTCGTTCTGCTTCGGCGTCGAGATGTAGTCCTTGAAGCGGCCCGGCACCACGGGCCAGGTCGTGTGCACGACACCGAGCGCGCGGTAGCAACACTCGACATCCCCCAGCACGACGCGGAAACCGAAAATGTCGGACAACTGCTCGAAGCCGACCGACTTGCGCTGCATCTTGGTCCAGATCGAAAACGGCTGCTTGCGGCGGCCATAGACATGCGCCTTCAGGCCGTTCTTCTGGAGATTCTTGGACAACTGGCTTTCGATCTCGCCGATCAAATTGCGGTTTTGCTCGGCCAGCGAATCGAGCCGCTGCCGGACCACCGAATAGGCGTCGGGATCGAGGGTGCGGAACGACAGGTCTTCGAGTTCCTCCCGCATCTCTTGCATGCCCATGCGCCCGGCGAGCGGCCCATAGATATCGAGCGTCTCCTCGGCGATGCGATGGCGTGCCGCCGGCGGAACGAATTCGAGTGTGCGCATGTTGTGCAGACGGTCGGCGAGCTTGATCAACAGCACACGCACGTCATCGGAAATCGCCAGCAGAAGCTTGCGCAGGTTCTCCGCCTGTTTGGCTTCCCGCGAAACCAGTTCGAGCCGCTTCAGTTTGGTGAGGCCCTCCACCAGCGCCCCGATCTCCTGTCCGAACACAGAATCGATTTCGGCGCGAGTGGCTTCTGTATCTTCGATGGTGTCGTGCAGCAGCGCTGCGACAATGGTGGCATCGTCGAGCTTGAGATCCGTCAGGATCGCTGCGACCTCCAGCGGATGGGAGAAATAGGGGTCGCCGGAAGCACGGGTCTGCGAACCATGCGCCTTCATCGCGTAAACGTAGGCGCGGTTCAGAAGATTTTCGTCGGTATCGGGATTGTAGGAGCGGACGCGTTCGACCAGATCGTATTGCCGCATCATTCGGGCGCGGGACTTGGCCGGCTTGGGCTCCAGCCCCGGTGCAGCCGATGTCGTGCCCGGCGCAGCAGAAGCGGAGACCGGCGCAGCCGATGGCGGCGCCACCGAGACCGAACTCGCGGCTTGCATCTGCTCCGGGCTCTGGCGCCGATACGCCATCGGGTCAACACCTCCGCAAGTGAACCCGAACCGGATTCGCTTCGTACATAATTTGATAATGTAGTGGGTTCCCCGGCCGGGCGTCACCCTCCTTGATACAGGAGGCGCGACCGGCCTTAGGGAACACCAGGATAGTCTAACCAGAAACGGTCCCCCGTCAGCATAAATAGGAGACAGCTTCGATGGATTCGCCAGCCGACCGCGGCCGGTAACCATAAAGTGGGCCTACCAAAAGCAAAGGCCCGGAGCTTTGTCCGGGCCTTGGTGAATAAGGGGATTAGCCCCCGATACGTAACGTGAATATCTACTCGTCTTCTTCGGGCTGCTCCTCGGGCGGTGCGAGCCCTTCGAGACCCTTCAGGAGTTCTTCCTCAGTCATGCGCTCAATTGCAACTTCGGTATCATCAGCATCAACGCTCGCGCCGGCCGATCCGATCAATGGAACCGTATCGGGCTCGGGCTCATCCACTTCGACGAACTTCTGGAGAGAATGGACGAGTTCTTCGCGCAAATCTTCAGGTGAAATCGCCGAATCGGCGATTTCACGCAGCGACACAACCGGATTCTTGTCGTTGTCGCGATCGACCGTGAGTTGCGATCCGGATGAGATCATTCGGGCGCGATGCGCGGCCAACAGAACCAGATCGAACCGGTTGTCGACCTTATCAATGCAATCTTCTACGGTGACGCGAGCCATCGAGTATCGCTCCGGTATTGGGGATGGAATATGTTGATTATGTTGGGTAGTTATAGGGGCAATGGTCGTTTCGCAAGACTAATTTGTGATTTGGCCAACGTAATTTGCTCTGATAACCCCGAACCGGAGGCTGGCAGCACGGCGTTTCGGGCTGTCATGACTTTGGCGCGGACAAGAAAACGCTTCATTGCGTTGTCAAAATCCACTTCCGGTTGTTTCGGTCTGCCCATTTTCCGGTGGCCTCTAGACATCCGCAGGACTTCGGCAGCACTGTCACCAAATTGCGCGGAACGTTGCGCCCGCGCGCGGAAGTATAACGGAAATATCCTTAAGAACTCTGAGAGAATTCTAAATGTCACCTTCTAACAAGATCGCGCTCTTCATCGATGGAGCCAACCTCTATGCAACTGCCAAAACACTAGGCTTCGACATCGACTACAAGCGCCTTCTCAAGGAGTTCCAGAGTCGGGGAACGTTGGTCCGCGCCTTCTACTACACCGCCATCATCGAGGATCAGGAATACTCCTCGATCCGCCCGTTGATCGATTGGCTCGATTACAACGGCTATACCGTCGTTACCAAAGCGACGAAGGAATTCATCGATGCGAGCGGGCGGCGCAAGGTGAAGGGCAATATGGACATCGAACTGGCGGTCGACGCCATGGAGTTGGCCGAGCACGTCGATCAGATCGTGTTGTTCTCGGGCGACGGCGATTTTCGTTCGCTGGTTGAAGCCGTGCAACGCCGGGGCGTACGCGTGACGGTGATCTCGACGATCTCGAGCCAGCCGCCGATGATCGCCGACGAGCTACGGCGCCAGGCCGACGTTTTTACCGACCTGGTCGAGTTGCAATCCAAACTTGGGCGCGACCCTTCGGAACGCCCAGCCCCCCGCGAACCGCGCCATCACGCTCCGCAGTTCTTGCAACGGGCGACTACGCTGGCGTCGAGGGGCGATGGCGACGATTTCGACGACTGATAGCACTGCGGTAAAACGGGTCCCTCTGCCGCCTGGAACCGCACCCGATCGCGATTGCGCGCTTTGTCCGAGGCTTGCTGCTTTCCGCGCGACCAACCGCTCTCAAAAACCGGAGTGGTTCAACGCTCCGGTTCCGGCCTTCGGCGATCGAAACGCAAAGCTCGCGATCGTCGGGCT